>CAYNCH010000214.1:0-3975 GCA_964395815.1 uncultured Methyloversatilis sp. | reverse complement strand
GCAGGATTTCGGCCAGGTCGGCGGCATCGAGCGCCCGTGTGATCAATTTGCGCAGCGTGGCCTGGCCGAGGCCGGCCGTGGTCGGATAGACCGGGGTCAGGGCCGTCGGCAAACCCTCGTTTTCAGGGTCGCCATCCAGCGTGCGAAACCGTGGATGGATGATCTCGCTGCCCCAGAAACCACCGCGCAGCTCGCCGAAGATGCGCAGCCGCACACCGGGCTGCAGCATCTTTTGCTGGCTGGGATAGAAGTTGAGGAAACGCAGCATCAACTCGCCGCTGTCATCTACGACGCGACAGACCAGTTGCCGCTTCGGCCGGTAGCTGATCTCGCTGGAAACGACCGTGACATCGAACTGCGCGGCCACGCCCGGCGCCGCGGCAGCGATCGGCGTGATGCGCGTCTCGTCCTCGAAACGCAGCGGCAGGTGCAAAACGAGATCGGCCTGCGTGTGCAGGCCGAGTGTCTTGAGCTTATCCGTTACAAGCGGGGTGGCCCCCGGAATGATCTGTTTAGCCAATGACCAGGACAGCGTCGGCCTCGACGAGGGCACCGCGCGGCAGTTCCTTGACGCCGACCGCGGCGCGCGCCGGATAGGGCTGGTTGAAGTACTTGGCCATGGTCTCGTTGACCTTGGCGAAGTGGGCGAGGTCGGTCAGGTAGATGTTCAGCTTGACCGCGGCATCGAGCGTGGTGCCGGCGGCGGCGGCGACGGCCTGGAGATTCTCGAAGACGCGCACGATCTGCGCGTCGATGCCCTCGACCATCGTCATGCTGGCGGGGTCGAGGCCGATCTGGCCGGACAGGTAGACGGTGTCACCCACCTTCACGGCCTGCGAGTAGGTCCCGATGGCGGCGGGAGCGTTGGGGGTGCTGATGATCTGGCGCGGCATGCGTTACTCCGATGACTTGAGGGTGACCTGATAGTTAAGGCGGGAAAAAACGTGCTGGATGCCGCGGCGTGTGCGCAGGTTGAGCACCAGCGGCGCCTTGAGGTTGGCGCGCAGCCCGGTGCTTTCCTTGACGAGCATCACCACTACGGCCGCCTCGGCAGGATCGCCGAGTTCGAGTGCGGCGGCTTCCTGGTCGGACAGGCTGATCTCGTAGTTGAACCCGAACAGCGCAGGATCGGCGATGCTGAAGGCGACACCCGCATCATCGAGCGACTGCAGGATGAAATAGCGTGGTACGTCGCTCCCCTCCGCGGCATCCGCGTGATACAGGGTGTAGCGACGATAGTTTTCAAAGCCCGGCAGGCCGTTGGGAAATTCGATGACGCGCTCGGGATCGACCGAGAGCGTGCCGGAGCGGGGTGCGTCGATGTTCATGTTCATTGGATTATCTCCTCACCAGCAGGCCGTCGTCGATACCGAGACTCTTGAGCTTGGCACGCACCGCATCGGCTTCCGCACGCGAAGCGAAGGGGCCGACCTGTACGCGCGACTCGATCTGGGCCGGGATGCCGGCCGCCTGCAGCTTGGCGACGAGCTCTTCGGCATTGGCATGGTTGCCGAATACCCCGACCTGAACGAGGAACCGGCGCGCCGATTCGGCGGCGCGCGCCAACGGCCGCGAGGCTGGCGCATGTGCGTTGCGTTCGGGCGTGCTACGGGCGATCTCGCGCTGGGCATCGGGCAGCACCGCAACGGCCGCCGGAGCACTCGGCTTCATGCCGGCCTGGCGCGCGGTCGCCGGAGCGGTCAGCGCCTTGCCCGGCGGAGGCGGTGCCAGAGCGGGCTCGCTGTGCTCGGGCACGGCGTCTGCCGTCGCCGCAGTCTCCTCAGGCGACTCTTCTGCCTGTTTTTCCTCTACCACGGCAGGCGGCTCGGGCGCGGCAGGTGCGGCTGCCATCGGTGGCATGACCGGGGCCTGCGGTTTGTTCAGCGAGTCGTAGACCGCCAGGCCGCCGAGCAGGCCGACGATGGCCACACCGGCCACGGCGATGCGCGACAACAGGCGCTTTCTCAGGGCGTCGTCGTCTTCAGCCGGCAGGTCTTCCACCGAGCGGGGCAACTCCTCCAGTGTTTCGTTCTGCGCCATATGGGTCTCCTTCATCAAAATTCTGTGGGCTGCGGCTCAGGGCATACACCAGTTCCGCCTCGGCGAGTGAAATGCCGAGACGATCCGCCACATCCTGCGCGGTGCTGCCGCGCTGAACCAGCTCCATCGCTTCGGCGTACTGCGGCGAGACGCGTCGTGCGCTGCGCATCTCTTCCATTTCCTTGCGCATTTGCTCCATTTCGTTGCGCATGCGCTGTAGTTCGGATTCCATGTCCGAGCGGGCCAGGTGATCGGCGAGAGCCTCGCCGAATCCACCCTGCCGGGGTGGCTCCGCGGGGGCTCGCAGGGGCCGGGCCGGAGCGGCCGTCGCCGCTTCTTCGCCAAACAGGTCCTTGACGTCGTCCCACTCGAAAGTCGGTGCTGGCGGGACGGCAACCGCTTCCCGGGCGGGCGCTTCTCCTGCCTCAGCATCCTCGTCTGTATAGGCTGCCAGCGCGTTTGCCGGCGATATCACCGGCTCTGTACTGCGCGGGGGCGACGATATAACCGCTTCTGCCGTTTTCTCCGCTGGCAGCGAGGGGGGCGATAACGATGGCTGGTCCGGACTTTCGCGCCGCTGGCCGACACGGGTCAGCTTGATGAGCATGATGACCAGGTACACCGCTGCGACTACCAGCAGAACCAGGAGGATGTCTCGCAGTCCGGGCATGTTCGCGACGAATGAGTTATCCCGTCACTCGGCTGACGTTAACGAATGTGGTTAGAAACGGCAGATCACTCACGATGATCGGAATTCATGGCTATGGCAGTCTCCCGATCATAGCCGGACACAAATTATGCAAAAAGACGAGGAGGGAAGCCTTTTCGTCATGTTTCTGGTCGAAAATAGCGGTTATTGCTCCTTGCCGAAACCGAAGCCCTTGAATTTCCGGTTTCTTACCCCATGTCAAATCCGGTTACAAAGTTCCTGTCTCGATTCGGGAACCCGGTTGCAGACAGCGTGTCACACTTACCCGGACAAGCCATGCAACTGTTCAAACGAAGGAAATTTCAATGAAAATCAGGCCGCTTTCCCTCATCGAGGTTCTGCAACCACAGGCATTTTGCAACACCCCGGAACGGGCTCGCGTGACACGCACGATCGTCCAACCTGAAGTCGACGCCTTCGAGCAGATGGAGGCCAACGGCAACCAGGCAAAGTCGGCGCTCGGCGGACGGCGTCCGGCCGATATCGGCTCGCAACTCGTCAGCGCTTGAGATTACTTGTCCTTCAATCGGGATCCGGCACTCCGCGTTTGCTCCCGTCGGCATTCAGGCATACATAGGTCAAGGTCGCCTCGGTGACCTTGACGACAATCGGATGTGCGGGATTTCTTTCAGCGAACACCTGGACATCGACGGTAATCGATGTTCTGCCCGTGCTGACGATTTCGGCGTAGAAGCTGACCACATCGCCCACCGAGATGGGCTGTTTGAAAAGAAAGGAATTCACCGCGACGGTGGCAATTCGGCCACGTGCCCTGCGCATTGCCGGGATCGCCCCGGCAATATCCACCTGGGCCATTACCCAGCCACCGAAAATATCGCCTGCCGCATTTACATCCGCGGGCATCGGCATCACCCGCAACACCGGTTCGCGTCCGCACATCGAAACACCACCGTGATCGCTCGCGAGATTGTGTCGGGGCATTTGCTCATTCATCACTACATCATAGCTCAGCCTGGCCACTGCTAGAATTTTCCAATGCGCCGCGATATCGCCCTGCCCGCTCCGCCACCGGACGAACGCCACGATTGGCAAACCATCAAAACGCTGTTCCCTTATCTCTGGCAATGGCGCGGCCGTATCCTGCTTGCGCTGGCCTGTCTGATCGGCGCAAAGCTGGCCAACGTTGCCGTTCCCCTCGTTTTCAAGGACATCGTTGATGGCTTCGCACCGCGAGAACCGCTGTCGGTGGCACTGATCGCCCCGCT
>CAYNCH010000213.1:0-3987 GCA_964395815.1 uncultured Methyloversatilis sp. | reverse complement strand
TGACCAGGAAGGCGTGCGCCTCGAAAAGCTCAAGGACATCGCGACGGTGCCGATCGCCGAGATCGTCGACATCAAGCCGGCCACCGCCTAACGCCACATCGCCCCGCTGCCGTAGAATCCGCCCCGCACCCGACGGCCCGCCGTCGGGTGCCTTGTTTACTCTTCCCACAACCCGAACCTACGAAAGAACCGCCATGGCCGGACATTCCAAATGGGCCAATATCCAGCACCGCAAGGGACGCCAGGATGAAAAGCGCGGCGCCGCCTTTTCGCGCGTCGCCAAGGAAATCACCGTCGCCGCCAAGATGGGCGGCGGCGATGCCAACTTCAACCCGCGCCTGCGCATGGCGGTGGAGAAGGCCAAGGCCGTCAACATGCCCAAGGACAAGATCGACAACGCCATCAAGAAGGGCACCGGCGAACTCGAGGGCGTCGATTACGTCGAGATCCGCTACGAGGGCTATGGCATCGGCGGCGCGGCCGTGATGGTCGATTGCCTCACCGACAACAAGGTCCGCACCGTCGCCGAGGTGCGCCATGCCTTCGCCAAGCACGGCGGCAACATGGGCGCGGAGGGCAGCGTGGCCTTCCAGTTCAAGCATTGCGGCCAGATGATCTTCGCCCCCGGCACCGACGAGACCAAGCTGATGGACGCCGCCATCGAGGCCGGCGCCGACGATGTGGCGACCAACGACGACGGTTCGATCGAAGTCATCACCGCGCCGGGCGATTTCCTTGCCGTCAAGGAGGCGCTCGAAGCGGCCGGCTTCAAGCCGGAATATGCCGAAGTGACGATGAAGCCGGAAGGCGAAACCGAGCTCGCCGGCGACGATGCCGTGAAGATGCAGAAGCTGCTCGATGCGCTCGACGGCCTCGACGATGTGCAAGAGGTCTATACAACGGCGGTGATGGACGAGTAAGCGCTGCCATCGCCGTCCTGCCGGCGCCGACTTTTCTGTTCTGATGCTGCAACGCGCGGCGCCTTTCCTGTTCGTTTTCCTGTGGAGCACCGGCTTTCTCGGTGCCAAGTTCGGCCTGCCCTATGCCGACCCGCTGGCCTTTTTGCTGGTGCGCTATGCGCTGGTGATTGCCTTGATGGGCAGCATCGCCCTGGCCTGGCGCGCGCCGTGGCCGCGCGACGGTCGCCAGTGGCTGCACATCGGCATCGGCGGGCTGGGGGTGCATGCGCTGTATCTCGGCGGCGTGTTTGTCGCCATTGCCAAAGGCCTGCCGGCGGGCATCACGGCGCTGGTGGTCGGCCTGCAACCCCTGCTCACCGCCACCGTGGCCGGCCGTCTGCTCGGCGAAGGCGTGCTGCCGCGCCAATGGGCCGGGCTGGTGCTCGGATTCGGTGGCGTCGGCCTGGTCGTCTCGAACAAGCTCGGCAGCGGCTTTCCGCTCGAGGCCTTGTGGCCGGCGCTGGCCGCGCTGTTCGGCATCACCGCCGGTACGCTGTATCAAAAACGCTTCGCCCCGCACTTCGACTGGCGCAGCGGCGCAGTCGCGCAATTCCTGCCGACCGCCATCGTTACCGGTCTCATCGTGGTGGGCATGGAGCGTTTTCGCATCGACTGGACGGGCGAGTTCGTGTTTGCGCTGGGCTGGCTGGTGCTGGTGCTGTCGGTGGGCGCCATCTCGCTGCTCAACTGGCTGATACGCCACGGCAGCGCCGTCAATGTCGCCAGCCTGTTCTACCTGACACCGCCGACCACCGCGCTGCTGGCGTGGCTGCTGTTCGGCGAAACGCTGGGCGGGCAGGCACTCGCCGGCATGGCGCTGGCGGTGTTCGGCGTGTATCTTGCGCGGCGATGAATACCGCCCGCACCGTCCGAATACTGGGCATCGACCCCGGCCTGCGCATCACCGGCTTCGGTGTCATCGACAAGACGGGGCAGAAACTGCGTTATGTCACCAGTGGCTGTATCAAGAGCAACGAAAAAGAGGCCTTGCCGCTGCGCCTGAAAAGCCTGCTCGACGGCATCGGCGAGGTGGTGACCACCTACCAGCCCCACGAAGCCGCCATCGAAAAAGTGTTCGTCAACGTCAATCCGCAATCGACGCTGCTGCTCGGCCAGGCCCGTGGCGCGGCCATTTCCGCGCTGGTGCTGGCCCACCTGCCGGTGGCCGAATACACCGCCCTGCAGATCAAGCAGGCGGTGGTCGGCCACGGCAAGGCGGCCAAGGAGCAGGTGGGTCACATGGTGACGCGCCTGCTGCAATTGCCCGGCGAACCGAGCGCCGACGCGGCCGACGCGCTGGCCTGCGCGATTTGCCATGCGCATGGCGGGCAACTAGGCGCCCTGGCGACTGGCGGCTTCCGTGTTAGAAATGGCCGACTTGTTTAAGGAAACCAACTCATGATCGGTCGCATCGCCGGCACCCTGCTGGAAAAGAACCCGCCGCAGATCCTTGTCGATGTCGGCGGCGTCGGCTACGAAATCGACGTGCCGATGAGCACCTTCTACAACCTGCCGAACCTCGGAGAAAAGGTCGCGCTCGTGACCCATCTCGTGGTGCGCGAGGATGCCCATCTGCTGTTCGGCTTCCTGACCGAGGCCGAGCGTGCGCTGTTCCGCCAGTTGCTGAAGATCTCCGGCATCGGCGCGCGCATGGCACTGGCCGTGCTGTCGGGACTCTCCGTCAGCGAGCTCGCACAGGCCGTCGCCCTGCAGGAAACCGGCCGGCTGGTGAAGATTCCCGGCATCGGCAAGAAGACCGCCGAACGGCTGTTGCTCGAACTGAAGGGCAAGCTGCCCGTCGCGACGGCCAGCGGAACAAAAGTCGGCGCTGGCGGGACGGCGGTGGCGGCCGCACCGGATGCCCTGAGCGACATCCTCAATGCTCTGCTGGCCCTCGGCTACAACGAACGCGAGGCGCTCACCGCGACAAAGACGTTGCCGCCGGACATCGACGTCTCCGGCGGTATCCGCCAGGCGCTCAAGCTGCTGGCGAAGGCCTGAAAACGGCTACCATCCGTCCATGAACGAAAGTACCCGCCGCCATGCCCGCCTCGCCCTCGTCGCGCTGATCGCCGTCGGCGCAGCCTGGGTGCTGGCGCCCTTCCTCGCCGCACTGCTGTTCGCCGCCATTCTCTGCCTCAGCACCTGGCCGCTGTTCTCGTGGGTCGAAGCGCGGCTCAAGGGGCGTACCACGCTCGCCGCGCTGCTGACCACGCTCCTGCTGGCCCTGGCCGTCCTGCTGCCGATGGCCTACCTCGCCGCCACCGTGGCCGACGGCGTCAGCCAGTTGATCGGGCTGCTCAAGCCCTGGTTCGAATCGGGCGACCATGCGCCGCCCGACTGGCTGGCCGGCCTGCCGCTGGTGGGCGAATCGCTCGACGAGTACTGGCGCAAGCTCGCCGCCAGCCGCGAGGAGCTGGCGCGGCTCGGCCAGCAGCTGTTCGAGCCGACGCGCAAGCTCCTGCTCGCCACGGTCGGCCTGATCGGCCAGGGTCTGCTGGAGCTCACGCTCGTGGTCTTCATCGCGTTCTTCTTCTATCGCGACGGCCGCGCGCTGGCGATACGCCTCGGACATCTCGCCGACAAGATCGGCGGCGAACTCGGCGGCCGCATGCTGACGCTGGCGCGCACGACCATCATGGGCGTGATGATCGGCATCGTCGGCACGGCAGCCGCACAAGGCCTGGTCGCCCTGGTCGGCTTCCTGATCGCCGGCGTGCCGGCCGCACTGCTGCTCGGCGCGGCGACCTTCTTCCTGTCGATGATCCCCGTCGGCCCGCCACTGATCTGGGGCGGCGCGGCCTGGTGGCTCTACGACCAGGGCCAGACCGGCTGGGCGATCTTCATGGTCATCTACGGCCTCGTCGTGATCAGCAGCGTGGACAACTTCGTCAAGCCCGTCCTGATCAGCCGCTCGGCCAGCCTGCCGATCCTGCTGATCGCCCTCGGCGTGTTCGGCGGCGTGCTGGCCTTCGGCTTCGTCGGCATCTTCCTCGGCCCGGTCATCCTCGCCCTCGCGCTGACGCTG
>CAYNCH010000212.1:2417-3990 GCA_964395815.1 uncultured Methyloversatilis sp. | reverse complement strand
CCGACCTCGTCGACACAGTTCTGGAGACCGTAGTTGGCGTGGATGTCGAACTCGACATGTCCAGCAGCCATTGATCTGAATACCCCCCCAGGCCGGCGGGCATCGCTGTTGTTGAACTCATCCTTGGCGTCTTCTCCAGACCTCGCGTTCGAGAAACAAACGCAGCTTGTGGATCGGGAACGGGTCGCCCCGCAAGCTGTCGAGCAACCGACTCATCCCGGCTTCGGTCAGCAGCCAGCCCTTCGCGCCATTCTTGCGTTTATCGGCAGTTGCCACCCGATCCAGCCGGGCCAGCAGGTCGAGGCCGCTGGCGTGGTGGCAGTCGGTCAGGCTGATCCAGAGCTTTCCGGTCTTGTCCCAGTCTCCCCGGATGGTGTGGCCAAGATAAGCCCAGCAGGCCTGCTTGCCGGTGCCGTGCAGGTAACCGCGCCGGGCGGGGCCGAGCAACCATGGCAGGATCACCGAGACGAGGGCCAGTGACAGTACGGCCGCCAGCATGGGGCTGGTCAATACCGTCAGGAAAGGATCGCCGATCGCCAGCAAGACACCCCCTGTTACGACAGCCATGCCAAGCGCGATCTTGCCGTTGCGCGGGGAAAAGATGATCGACATGCAAAACCTCTCTATGTGGGACCAGATGCGGGACCAGATGCTGACAGAACGAGGACGAAAGCGGGTTTTGAAAATAAGGGCGGGTTCTCGTCTACCTCCCCACCCGAATCTTCTCGCCATACCCCGTCATTTCCAGATAGCCACGCCCGACGACTCGCCCGGCCTCGCTAGCGCGCATCGCGCCTTCCCAGTAAATGGCGCCGGTGGATTTCCGGCTGTCGAGTTCCTGGTCGTCCAGCAGCGGTTGCAGTTCGAAGCTGCGCGCTCCGACGGTGATGCGCCAGCTGACCGGCCAGACGATGCTGCTGCGCGGCGAGGTCCAGCGACGCAGGGCGGTGAACTGCACTTCGCTGGGCGCGAAGGTCTGTGTGCGTCCCGCTGCCTGCAGCGTCGCGGCGGCCCACAGCATCTTGCCTTGCCGGTCGCGCATCAGGAAGGCCATCAACGCGCTGCCGTCGTCGAAGTTGAGGCCGACCCAGTCCCAGCCCTGCGCCTCGGCAGGCAGCAGTTCGCTTGACCATTCGTGGTCGAGCCAGGCACGGCCGGTGACGGTTTCGCGTTGGCCGGCGAGGGTGAGTTCGCCGCTGACGGTGAGTTGCGGCTGGCTGCTGTAGTGGCTGGCATGGCGCGGATCGGGCGCCTTCTGGCTGAAGCCGCCGACGCCGTGCAGGACCAGCGTATTCGCCCGCAGTTCGAGCCGGTAGGCGAATTCCTCACCGCGGGCGGCGAGGCGGTAGGTGTCGCCATCAAGCTGCAGCGACCAGTCGCCAAGCCAGACGTGCGCGGTGTCTCCACCGTAACCGGCGTAACGGCCGTCGGCGCGGGCAGAACGTTCGGCGTGGCGCAGGCGGCCGAAGGCCGGATCGGCGATGGCGGCGTGGGCGAGGATCAGCTGGCGCGGCGCGAAGCGGCTCGGGTTGTCCTCGCCGTGGCCGGTACGGACGCGGAAGAAGGTGATCTG
>CAYNCH010000212.1:0-2317 GCA_964395815.1 uncultured Methyloversatilis sp. | reverse complement strand
CATCGCCCCGGCGAACAGTGCCAGCGGCCCCCATGGCACCGCCCAGTCCATGCTCCAGTGGAAGCTCTGACGGTTGATGACTTCGATGAGAATCCAGCCGATGCCGCCACCCGCGGCAAGGCCGGCCAGTACGCCGCCGCCGGCGACGAGGCTGCCTTCGAGCGCCAGCATGGCGCCGATCTGAGCGCGCGACACGCCGAGGTGGCGCAGCATGCCGAATTCGCGCCGCCGTGCCGCCGCCAGCGCCGCGAAGCTCGCCGCCACGCCGGCGAGGCCGATGCCGATCGCCACCGCCTCGATCAGGTAGGTGATCAGGAAGGTGCGGTCGAAGATGGCCAGGCTGATGCGGCGAATCTCGCCGGCTGACGCCACTTCGAACACGCCCGGCGGCGCCAGGGCCAGCAGCGCCGCACGCACCGTGTCGGCCTGCGCACCGGGTGCGAGGTGGATGGCGGCGTCATGCACGCCGGCATCGCCGGTCAGGGCGCGGAACGTGTCGAGGTCGAGCAGGATGGCGCCTGTCTGGCGCGCATAGTCGCGCCACACGCCGGCGACGGCGAAGCGCTGCGGTTGGCCGGCCAGCGGCAGGTCGACGATATCGCCGGGCCGCCAGCCGCGTTGATCGGCCAGCGCTTCCGAAATCCAGATCATCGGGCCGGTGGTCGAGGCGATGCGGCCGACCACCGGCACTTCCTCCGCCCGAGTCGGTCGGGCGAGCAAGGCAACGGGAGCCTGTTCCGGCGCGAGGCGGATTTTCTCGTGACGGGTGAAATCCACCTGGCGCACGCCCGGCACCTCCCGAATGCGCTGCTGCGTGGGAATATCGAGCAGGCCGGCCGAGCGTGCCGCGCTGGCGCGCAAATACAGGTCGGCAGGCAGCACCTGCGTCAGCCATTCATCCACCGAACTGCGGAACCCACTAACCATGATCGCCATCGCCACGGCCAGCGCCACGCTGCACAGCACGCCGGCAGCAGCGACGGTGGCATGGCCCGGCGCATCGGCGAGGCGCGCGGTGGCCAGCCGCCACGGCGGCGAGGGCTTGCGCTGGCGGTCGAGCAATCGCACCCCCGTTCGCACCAGTGCCGGCAGGCACAGCACGCCGCCGGCCAGCAACAGCAGGACGGCCAGATAACCGCCGATGGGTACATCCTGCCAAGGCGGCAACGCTGCGGCTACAGCGGCCGCCGCCATCAGGGCCAACCCCAGCCAGGGCAGGCCGCGCCCGGCCGGCAGCGGATCGGCGGCGGCCGCCTTGAGCGCCTGCGCCGGAGCGATGCGCGCCGCCTGCCGCGCCGGCAGCCAGGCGCCGACGATGCCCGACAGCATGCCGAGGAAAAGATAGAACAGCGACCAGCCCGGCGAGACGTGCAGCGCGGGCGCGATGCCGCTGAAATAGCCGGCGCCCAGGTCGCCGCCCAGCAGGCGCAATGCCCCCCAGGCCAGCGCATGGCCGACCGCCACGCCGAGCGCCCCGCCCAGCAGCCCGACCACGCCGCCCTCGGCGACCAGCCAGCGCAGCAGCATCGCCCTGTCGAGACCGATGGCGCGCAGGAAGGCGAATTCGGTCTGCCGCCGCACAACGGCCAGCGCCTGCGCCGAAAAAACCAGGAACAGCCCGGTGAGCAGGGCGATGCTGGCGAGCATGCCGAGATTGACGCGGTAGGCGCGCGTCAGCCGTGCCATCTGGTCGCTGGCTGCCTGCGGTTTTTCCAGCGCCAGTCCGGGCGGCAGGAGCGCGCGGATCGTCTCCACATCCGCGTTGGGTACCAGCTTGAGATCGATGCGCGACAGCCGCCCCAGCCAGCCGAACTGTTGCTGCACGGCGGCGATATCCATCACCGCCAGCGCCCGATCTTCCTCGATACCCGGCAGGTCGCCGGCGATGCGCAATTCAACGATGCGCGTGCCGGCCAGCAACCGCACCGTCCCGCCGGGCGACGCCGGAGCGTGGAGCAGGGGCCCCGCTTGCGGGGATGTGACCGTGGAGGCGGATGCGGCGGCCGCGCTTCGAAGATCGACGTCGCGCATCCCGCTTGCGGACGCTGCGCCCCCACTGCGTGGGGCCCCCACCGCTGCAAGCGGTCGCCCGACTTTTTCGCGGGCGGCGCGCGAAAGAAAGATCGCATCGCCGGCCAGCCCGTCGAGGCGGTCGGCGGCGGGTCGCGGCAGCAGTTGCGGCGCGATGGCCGCCTGGGCGAACAGGTCGATGCCGAGCAGCGGCAGGGTTTCCGGCGCTTCGTTGGGTTGCAGCGGCCGTTCCGGCACCAGCCGCGCTTCCAGTTCGATCACCGGCGCGGCGGCGGCGATGGCGGGA
>CAYNCH010000211.1:0-4000 GCA_964395815.1 uncultured Methyloversatilis sp. | reverse complement strand
ACGGCGTGCGCAAGGTCAACATCGACACCGACCTGCGCATGGCCTCCACCGGCGCGATCCGCCAGTTCCTCAACAAGGACCGCAAGAACTTCGACCCGCGCAAGTATTTCACCGAGGCCCGCAAGGCCATGAAGGAAATCTGCAAGGCGCGCTACGAAGCCTTCGGCTGCGCCGGCCAGGCCAGCAAGATCAAGGCAGTTTCTCTGGAGTCGATGGCCAACCGTTACAAGAAGGGCGAACTCTCCGCCGTCATCAAGTAATCTGCTTCTGCATCAGTGAAAAGGGCCGCAAATTGCGGCCCTTTTCATTCACATGGGTGCCTGATGCCGGCAAAGTGTTGTCGGCTAGACTATGCGCTGGTTCAAACCAAATGCAAGCGATGAAACGTTTAATTCTCCTCCTGTTGTCTTCAATGCTGGGTTGTCTGCTGGCTGGCGCGGGTAGTGCCTGGGCAGCCAAAAAAGCGCTGGCAACCAAGGCTCCTCCTCCCCCGCCGCAAGATATCGTGTTGCGTCATGCACTGAATGGTGCGCCACTGGATACGCTGGCAACGCTGGTCTTGCGCTTCAACGATACCGAAGCGCGCATGAAGCGCGGAGGAGGGCGTATTCTTATTGAAGCATCCCAGGGCCTTTCCGAGCCGGACCGCTTGCCTCACTTGGCTTTGTTCGATCAAGAAGATGCATTGCTCGTATTCGGTACGCGGCCACGCTTTTTGGCCCTGCACAAAGTCATGGCCGCGGGAGGACAGCGCTTCGATACCCGCAACTTTTATCCGCAGATGGTGGATGCGGTGAGCGATCTGAGCGGCAAGATGCAGGCTTTGCCGCTTGGCATGTCGGTACCGGTACTGTTCTACAACCGGGCAGCATTTGGTCAGGCAGGGCTGGCTGCCGATGCCCCGCCGGCGACATGGTGGGAACTGCAGGAGGCGGCCGGAGCGTTGCGCGATGCTGGTTTCAAATGTCCGCTGACCAGTTCCCGCTTTACCTGGGTCCATATTGAAAACATCGCGGCACAGCATGCCGAGCCCATGGTGGTGAAAGAGGGCCGGACGGAGCGTCTGGCGCTCAACAATATGGTGAATGTCAAGCATCTTGCCTTGCTGTCAAGTTGGTACAAGAGTTTCTACTTCATCTATTCCGGACCTGGTCGCGAGGGAGAGGATCGTTTTGCCAGTGGTGAGTGTGCGATGCTGACTGGCGAATCTGCGCTGAATGCACGCCTGATTCGTGAAAAGCCGGATTTCCCAATGGGGATCGCCTTGCTGCCCCATTACGATGACGTCTATGGTGCCAAACCGACGCATGTGCTTCCCGATGGGGCCGCCTTGTGGGTGTTGGCCGCCGACAAGAAACCCGAGCAGCAAGTGATCGCGCGCTTTATCTCCTTTCTGCTGAAGCCCGAGGTGCAGCGGGAATGGGTGCGCGCGACGGGATTTCTGCCCATGACGTCCGTCGCGGTGCAGGCATTGCGCGAGGCGGGGGTTGATTCACGCGTGCTGGCACTTGCCGAGCAGCGCCTGTCGATGCCGGGCCGTGAAGCCGCACGCACGCACAATGGCAACGGCCGCAGTCGCATCCGGGCCATCCTCAACGAGGAAGTCGAGTTCGTCTGGGGCAATCGCAAGCCGGCCAAGGAGGCGCTTGATACCGCCGTGATGCGTGCCGGTCCGGTGCTTTCCCCGATTCGCACTGCACAGCGTTGATTCGCTATCCGCGCGTCATCGCGCACCGCTGCGGTGGCACACTTGCTGACGAGAATTCGCTGGCCGGGCTGACGGTTGTCGCCCGGCTGGGTTGCCGCGCTGTCGAGTTTGATGTAATGCTGACGGCGGACGGCATTCCCATTCTGATGCATGATGAAACCCTCGATCGCACCACGCGATGCATCGGGCGGGTTGCGGAGCGGACGCTGGGGGAAATCCGTGCATGTGACAGAAGCGTGGCGACACTGGCCGAGGCGCTCGCCGTTTGCCGGCAAAATGGACTTTGGGCGAACATCGAACTCAAGCCCTCGGCAGGTTGCGAAGCCGCCACGGGTGAGATTGCCGGAAAACTGCTGGCTGCTGAATGGGATGGCCAGGGTGTGGTCTCGTCCTTCTCGGAAAAGTCGGCGCTGGCGGGACGGCGTTATTTGCCAGATGCAGCCTTTGCCTTGCTTTATGAACGCTTGCCGCCGGACTGGCAGACGTCAAGTGTCCGGCTGGGTGCACGATCGGTCCATCTGGCAGCGGAAGCCCTGACAGCGGACATCGTGGCGGAATTGCGACAGGCCGACCTCCCGGTCGCAGCCTATACGGTCAATGACCGTAAAGCCGCCGATCGGCTCTTTTCCCTCGGTGTCGCGGCGGTTTTCACTGATCGGCCAGACCTTTGGTTCCAGGCGTAAAGCGTAGAATCGCCTACTTCCATCGTCTTTCCGGGCAAGACCATGAAAAGTGTTATGAGCTGTGCGGATATCCGCGAAAAATTCCTCAAGTTCTTCGAGTCCAAGGGTCACCAGATCGTCGCTTCGTCGTCGCTGGTGCCGTTCGACGATCCGACGCTGTTGTTCACCAACGCCGGCATGAACCAGTTCAAGGACGTCTTCCTCGGTTTCGACAAGCGTCCCTACAACCGCGCGACGACCTCGCAGAAATGCGTGCGCGCCGGCGGCAAGCACAACGACCTCGAAAACGTCGGCTACACCGCGCGCCACCATACCTTCTTCGAGATGCTCGGCAACTTCAGCTTCGGCGACTATTTCAAGCGCGATGCGCTCAAGTACGCATGGGAACTGCTCACCGAGGTGTACCAGCTGCCCGCCGACAAGCTCTGGGTGACGGTCTATGCCGAGGACGACGAGGCCTACGACATCTGGACCAAGGAAATCGGCGTGCCCGCCGCGCGCACCATCCGCATCGGCGACAACAAGGGCGCACGCTACATGTCTGACAACTTCTGGATGATGGGCGACACGGGTCCTTGCGGCCCCTGCAGCGAGATCTTCTACGACCACGGCCCGGAGATTCCCGGCGGCCCGCCCGGCTCGCCTGATGAGGACGGCGACCGCTACATCGAGATCTGGAACAACGTGTTCATGCAGTTCAACCGCGACGAGCAGGGTGTGATGCACCCGCTGCCCAAGCCCTCGGTCGATACCGGCATGGGCCTCGAGCGCATCTCGGCGGTATTGCAGCACGTGCATAGCAACTACGAGATCGACCTGATGCAGGCGCTCGTCAAGGCGGCCGCGCGCGAGACCCATACGCATGACCTGGGTTTCCCGAGTTTGCGCGTGCTGGCCGACCACATCCGCGCCTGTTCCTTCCTGCTGGCCGACGGCGTGATTCCCGGCAACGAGGGGCGCGGTTTCGTCCTGCGCCGCATCATCCGTCGCGCCATCCGCCATGGCTGGAAACTCGGCGTGCGCCAGCCCTTCTTCCACAAGCTGGTGCCGGACCTGGTCGCCGAGATGGGCGCCGCCTATCCGGAACTGGCCAAGGCGCAGGGCAAGGTGATGGACATGCTCAAGCTGGAGGAGGAGCGCTTCTTCACCACCATCGAGCACGGCATGGCGATCGTCGAAGCCGACCTGGCCGAGATGGCGCGCAACGACAACCGGATTTTCAATGGCGATACGGCCTTCAAACTTCACGACACCTATGGCTTCCCGCTCGACCTGACGGCGGACATCTGCCGCGAGCGCGGGGTCACGGTCGACGCCACGGCCTTCAACGCCGCCATGGCGCGCCAGAAAGAGCAGGCGCGCGCCGCCGGCAAGTTCAAGATGGCGACGGCGCTCGAGTATGCCGGTCCCGCCACCACTTTCCATGGCTACGCGCTGCTGGAAACCAAGGGCAACGTGCTGGCGCTCTACAAGGACGGTGTACCGGTCAATGCGCTGGCGGAAGGCGAGATGGGCGTCGTGGTGCTCGACGACACGTCGTTCTATGCCGAATCCGGCGGCCAGTGCGGCGACCGCGGCGTGCTGCAGTCGGTGCATGGCATCTTCGCCG
>CAYNCH010000210.1:0-4005 GCA_964395815.1 uncultured Methyloversatilis sp. | reverse complement strand
ATGCTCGGCCGCAAGGCGCGACATGACGGTGAAGATGGTGGTGCCGACGTTCGACAGTCGGGACGGAAAAAATTGTCTGGTGTTCATTCGTGCACCATATGGCTAAAATGGATGGCGTATGGACAAGTCTATTCCGCTCCGCGCCCTCTACGTCGACTTCAATTCCTACTTCGCTTCGGTGGAGCAGCAGTTGCAGCCGGCGCTGCGCGGCCGGCCGGTCGGCGTGCTGCCGGTGCTGGCCGAAACCACCTGCTGCATCGCCGCCAGCTACGAGGCCAAGGCCTGCGGCGTCAAGACCGGCACGCCGGTCTACGAGGCGCGGCAGCGCTGTCCGGACATCGCCTTCGTCGAGGCGCGGCCGCCGCTCTACGTCGAGATGCACCACAGGCTGGTAGCGGCCGTCGAGTCCTGCACGCCGGTCGGCCGGGTGCTGTCGATCGACGAGATGGTCTGTCCGCTCACCGGCAGCGAGCAGCACCGCGACCAGGCGCTGGCGCTGGCCTACCAGATCAAATCGACCATTGCCGCACAAGTAGGCGCTTACCTGCGCAGTTCCGTCGGCATCGGCCCGAACACCTTCCTCGCCAAGATCGCCTCGAACATGCAGAAGCCCGACGGCTGCACGGTGATCGAAGCCGCCGACCTGCCGCGCATCCTGTATCGGCTGGAGTTGCGCGACATCCACGGCATCGGCCGCGCCATGGAAAGTCGGCTGCGGCGGTACGGCATCCACACGGTGCAGCAGCTGTGTACCGCCAACGCCGCCCAGTTGCGCGCCGCCTGGGGCAGTATCGAGGGCGAGCGCATGCACACGAAGCTGCGCGGCGCGGAGTTGCCCGCGCACGAAACGCGCCGCGCCTCGGTCAGCCATTCGCACGTGCTGCCGCCGGAACTGCGCAACGACGCGGCAGCCTACTCGGTGCTGCACCGCCTGGTGCAGAAGGCGGCGATGCGCCTCAGAAGCTACGCACTGATCGCCGGCAACGTGCATGTACGGGTGAAATATCGCAATGACAGCGTCTGGCGCGCCGACCAGGCGGTCGATCCCACATCCGAGACACTCGTTTTCCTGCATGCGCTGGATCGGCTGTGGGGACAACGTCCGCGGCACAAGAGCCCCCCGCTCGCCGTGGGCATGGCCCTGACCGCGCTCGATGCGGCCACGCACCGCTCGCGCAACCTCTTCGCCGCGCCGCGCGATCATGAACGGCTCGACGCGGCGATGGACGCCATCAACCTGCGCTACGGCAAGAACTCGCTCTACTTCGGCGGCGCCCACCGGGCGCTGGCGACCGCGCCGATGCGCATCGCCTTCCAGCACATTCCCGATCTCGCTACCGAGGCGGATTGACCGGAGTCGCGCGCTCCAGCACGCCCAGCAGGCGCGACGTATCCTGCGTGCCCCAGCCCGCGGCCATCAAGCCATCGAGCTGTTGCATCACCGTGCCGGCCACCGGCAGCGGTACGGCCTGTGCCGTGGCTTCGGCCAGCACCATGGCGAAATCCTTGTGGTGCAGCCGCGCCTCGACACCGGGTGCGAAATCGCGCGCCGCCATCTTGCCGCCGAAGAAATCGAGCACGCGCGAGGCGGCCGAACCGCCCATCAGCGCCTGCCGCACCGGGCCGAAGTCGACACCCGCCGTCGCCGCCAGCCGCGCCGCCTCGGCGCAGGCCTCGATGGCGGCCACCATCACCAGCTGGTTGCAGGCCTTGGCCACCTGCCCCGCCCCCGCTTCACCAACATGGACGACGGTCTTGCCGAGGCAGCGGAACAGCGGATCGAGCCGTCCCGCCAGCGCCGACTTTTTGTCAGGACTGCCGCTGGCGCCCCACATGATGGCGAGCGTCGCCGCCCGCGCCCCCGCCGTACCGCCGGATACCGGTGCATCGACGAAGTGGCAGCCACGCTGCGCGTAGCGGGCGGCGATGGTCCGCGCGGCGGACGGGGCGATGGTCGAGAAATCGACGTGGATGCCGTCCGGCGCCAGCCCGTCGATCAACTGCGCTGCCAAAGCTTCGACATCGGCCGTGCCGGTGACGTTGGTGCAGACGATCTCGCAGCGCCGCGCCAGTTCGGTCGGGGACGCGGCACGCAGCACCGCCGGCGGCAAAAAGTCGGCGCTGGCGGGACGGCGGCTCCAGACGGACAAGTCATGGCCCGCCGCGAGAAGATGCTCGGCCATCGGCCGGCCCATGCCGCCGAGGCCTATGAACCCGATGTTCATTCCCCTATGAACCCAATGTTCATTCCCTTATAAAGCCGATCTTCATGCGGGCGTCGAGAGCTTTTCCAGCAGCTTGAGCGCGGCGATCGAATCCTCCTCGCCCATGCCGCTGCCGACGATGGCGTTGAACAGCTGCGCGGTCGCCGCGGCGGCCGGCAGCATCAGGCCGAGGCGATGTGCCTCTTCCATGACGATGCGCAAATCCTTCTGGTGCATCCAGGCCTTGAAGCCGGGCTTGAAGTTGCGGTCCAACATTCTTTGGCCGTGGTTTTCGAGAATGCGCGAATAAGCGAAACCGCCCATGAGCGCCTCGCGCACCCTGGCGACGTCGACATCGTTCTGCGCCGCGAAGTTGAACGCCTCGGCCACGGCGAGTACGCCGACGCCGGTGAGAATCTGGTTGCAGGCCTTGGCCACCTGCCCCGCACCGCAGCCGCCGATCAGCGTGATCGATTTGCCCATCTTCTCGAAGAGGGGCTTCACCTGCTCGAAAACCTCCGGCTTGCCGCCCACCATGATCGTCAATGTCGCATTGATCGCGCCCACCTCACCGCCGGACACGGGTGCATCGAGAAACTCGATGCCCTGTGCGCCCAGATCGGTGCCGATCTCGCGGGCGGCATTGGGGTTGATCGTGCTCATGTCGACGACGATCAGGCCGGACTGCGCACCCGCCGCGATGCCGTCCGGCCCGAGGCAGACCGCGCGCACGTCGGGCGCATCGGCCACCATCGTGAAGACGATATCGGCGTGCTTCGCCACCGCGGCGGCCGAAACGTGACAATGCGCATCAACCTCCTTGAAAGCGTCGAGCGACGCCGGACGACGCGCCCACAGGTGCAAGGTATGACCGGCCCGCGCCAGGTGCAGCGCGAGCGGCCGGCCCATCAGGCCCAGACCGATAAAACCGATATTCATGTCATCTCCACGAGACGAAAGCGCTTGCGATTGGGCAAGCGGTAGGTCGCAAAATCGTTGCGGTCGAGCGTCCACACGGCGGTCACGCCGGTCTTCAATGCCGCCACCACCAGTGAGGCGTCGGCCAGGTCCATCGGCCGGTCGGCATAGCGCTCCATCCAGTCGGCGGCCTGCAACAACTCATCGTTGCCAAGCGGCAACACTTCCAGCCCCCCCTGCTCGACCCAACGCAGGATCGACAGTCCCGCGGCGACGGAGGGGGCCAGATGGCTGACCTCGGTCAGCACCGCCCAGGTGGTGATCATCTGCCCGCTAAACCCGGCGATCCACCGGGTGCATGCCGGATGGTAGCCGTCACGGCGGTCACACAAGGCCACCAGCGGGCCGGTATCGACGAGCAGCTTCACCGCTTGTGCTTGGCGCGGATGGCCGCCTTGACGCGTTCCTTGTAGTTGCCGGTCTCCCCGCTGCCTTCAAAGCAGCCGATAAACCCCACCTCCATGGCAATCTCGTAGGGTGTTTTCTTTTTCACCGCCGCAGCGTCGCCGAGCAGCTTGTCGAGTGCCTCGACAATCACGGCGGACTTGGTTTTGCGATGCGCGACGCAATACTCGGTCAGCGTTTGCTCGACGCGCAGGGGAAGGCGGACAGTAGTGGGCATGGGGCGGACTCCTTGGCTAGTTGTATTAACGGTAATACAACTAGCCGCAAAATGCAATTCAGCCGCTTACCGCCCTGGTGATCAGCGGCACCAGCGGCTCGGGCAGCTTGAGCTGGCCGGACAGCGCGAAGGCATGGGCGCGCTCGGACATCTTCTTCCAGGTCTTGCGCACGATCTCGAGCCACTTCTCTTCGCTGTAGT
>CAYNCH010000209.1:0-4032 GCA_964395815.1 uncultured Methyloversatilis sp. | reverse complement strand
CCGACAAGGCGATCGACGTCATCGACGAGGCCGGCGCCGCCCAGCGCATCCTGCCGAAGTCGAAGCAGAAGAAGCTGATCGGCAAACAGGAGATCGAGGAGATCGTCGCCAAGATCGCGCGCATCCCGCCGCAGCATGTTTCCGCCGACGACCGCTCGGCGCTGAAGAACCTCGACCGCGACCTCAAGAGCGTCGTGTTCGGCCAGGACAATGCCATCGACGCGCTGGCACAGGCGATCAAGATGTCGCGTTCCGGGCTCGGCAATCCGCAGAAGCCGATTGGCAGCTTCCTGTTCTCCGGCCCGACCGGCGTCGGCAAGACCGAGGTGGCACGCCAGCTCGCCTACTGCATGGGCATTGAGCTGATCCGCTTCGACATGTCCGAATACATGGAGCGCCACGCGGTCAGCCGCCTGATCGGCGCCCCTCCCGGCTATGTCGGCTTCGACCAGGGCGGCCTGCTCACCGAAGCCGTCACCAAGAAGCCGCATGCCGTGCTGCTGCTCGACGAGATCGAGAAGGCGCACCCGGACATCTTCAACATCCTGTTGCAGGTGATGGACCACGGCACCCTCACCGACAACAACGGCCGCAAGGCGGACTTCCGCAACGTCGTGATCATCATGACCACCAACGCCGGCGCCGAGGCATTGCAGAAGACGACGATTGGCTTCACGACAAGCAAGCAGGCCGGCGACGAGATGGCCGACATCAAGCGCATGTTCACTCCGGAATTCCGCAACCGCCTCGACGCCATCATTTCCTTCAAGGCGCTTGATGGCGAGATCATCCTGCGCGTGGTTGACAAGTTCCTCATGCAGTTGGAAGGTCAGTTGCACGAGAAGAAGGTCGAGGCGATCTTCACCGACGCGCTGCGCGCCTGGCTCGCCGAGAAAGGCTTCGACCCGCTGATGGGCGCACGCCCGATGGCGCGCCTGATCCAGGACACCATCCGTGCCGCCTTGGCCGACGAGTTGCTGTTCGGTCGCCTTGTCCATGGCGGCAAGGTCATCATCGATCTCGACGAGGCAGACAAGGTCAAATTGAGCTACGACGAATCCGTCTCCAGTTCCCCCGCCATCGCCTCCTCAGCAGCCTGACATGAACCTTGCCACCGACTTTGCAACAGCGGATCTTTGCGACGCCCACGAGGGCAAGATCAGTATCGCCGCACCCATTTTTCGCCATTACGGCGGGAAATCCGCATTCTGCGGCCCCATCGCCACCCTGAAACTCTTCGAAGACAACGGTCTCGTCAGGCAAACGCTCGACACCCCTGGGAATGGCCACGTGCTTGTCATCGACGGCGGCGGCAGCCTGCGCTGCGCCCTGCTCGGCGACCAGCTCGCCGCACTTGCCGTGAGCAATGGCTGGTCTGGCATTGTCATCTGGGGCTGCATCCGCGATTCCGCCGCCATCTGTGCCATGGATCTAGGCGTCCTTGCCTTGGCGACCCATCCGCAGAAGACCGTCAAGAAGAACCTCGGAGAATCCGGCATTCCGCTCAGCTTTGCCGGAGTGGAGTTTTCACCGGGCGCCTGGCTTTACGCCGACGCCGACGGACTGATCGTCAGCGCAGGCCCACTCACTCAGTGATGCCGCTGCCCGCTGTGGTGCGCGCCACCGCGCGTCGGTGCCCGGCGATTGGCCTGTGCCGGTTTCGGGACATGACGCGCCGGTTTTGAGCTTGCCTCCCCCGCCGGCTTCTGTCGGCGCCCCTGTCCATCAGCTCCACGCGGTTTCTGTATCGGCTCGGCCTTGATCTTCGGATCAGGCTCGAAACCGGGCAGCACCCGCTTCTCGATGTCGCGTTTCAACAGGCGTTCGATATCCCGCAGCAGCTTGTGTTCGTCGATGCAGACCAGCGAGGTCGCTTCGCCAGAAGCCCCTGCCCGACCGGTGCGGCCGATGCGATGTACGTAGTCTTCTGGCACATTCGGCAGCTCGTAATTCACCACATGCGGCAACTCGTCGATGTCGATGCCGCGCGCCGCGATGTCGGTCGCCACCAGCACGTTGATCTTCAGCTTCTTGAAGTCATCGAGGGCCCGGATGCGTTGTCCCTGGCTCTTGTTGCCATGCAGGGCGGCGGCGCTGATGCGCGCCTTGCACAGGCGTTCGGCCAGCGCGTCGGCCCCATGCTTGGTGCGCGTAAAGACCAGGACCTGATGCCAGTGGTTATCTTCGATCAGACGGACCAGCAGGTCGCGCTTGCGCTCACGGTCGACGTGATAGACGCACTGGGCCACGGCTTCCGCCGGAGCATTGCGGCGCGCTACCTCGACGTTCGCCGGGTCGTTCAGCAACCCGGTCGCCAGCTCACGGATTTCGCTGGAAAAGGTCGCCGAGAACAACAGGCTCTGCTTACGCTTCGGCAGTAACGCGAGTACCTTGCGGATATCGCGGATGAAACCCATGTCGAGCATGCGATCAGCCTCGTCGAGCACGAGCATCTCGATGCCTGAGAGGTCGATGCCGCGCTGCGCGACATGATCGAGCAGGCGGCCGGGGGTGGCCACCACAATATCGACGCCGGACTTGAGCAACTTGGTTTGAGGACCGATCGCAACCCCGCCATAAATGGCGGCCGAGCGCAAATGCAGATATTTGCCGTAAGTGAATACGCTCTGCTGCACCTGCATCGCCAGTTCGCGCGTGGGCACCAATACCAGCGCCCGCGGTTTGAAACGTTTGACCGACAGACTCGAATCCTGCGTCAGCAATTCGAGGATCGGTAAGGTAAAGCCGGCCGTCTTGCCTGTCCCGGTCTGGGCCGCGGCCATCAAGTCGCGCCGGGCCAGCACGGCGGGAATGGCCTGGGCCTGGATCGGGGTGGGGGTGTCGTAACCCTGCTCGGCAATGGAACGCAAAATCTCGGCGCGCAGGCCGAGTTCGGTGAACTTCATGGGACTTCTCCTGGAATCGGCCACTCGCACCAAGGCGGCACGAACCAGTCGGGGCGGAAACGCTAGTAGGGGAAAAACGGATTTCGCGGCAGGAAGGTCCCGTCACGCGGCATGGCCGATCGACTGACGAGGCTGGACATGCGGTGCGCATTGTAGCACCCGGACGTCGGGACTCCCCGTTCTACCCCACCCGGTACTCCGTCCCGCCGACGCCGACTTTTCCCGAACACACCATTAAAACTTTCTATCATATGTCTTATATAAGACACTTGTTGCTTTGCAAAATCTCTCCTATACTGTGCCCACGCATTCCGCAACATCGCCCCCAACCTTCAACGAGAGGACGAAATCATGAGCACCCGCCAAGAGCAAATCGCCGCCCTGGAAAAAGACTGGGCCACTAATCCGCGCTGGAAAGGCGTCAAGCGCGGCTACTCCGCCGCCGACGTCGTCCGCCTCCGCGGCTCGCAGTCGATCGAATACACGCTGGCCAAGCGCGGCGCCGAGAAACTGTGGGAAAAGGTCAATGGTGGCGCCAAGAAGGGCTACGTGAATGCCTTCGGCGCGATCACCGCCGGCCAGGCCATGCAGCAGGCAAAAGCCGGCCTGGAAGCCGTCTATCTGTCCGGCTGGCAGGTTGCCGCCGACGGCAACACCTCCGAGACCATGTACCCCGACCAGTCGCTGTACGCCTACGACTCGGTGCCGACCATGGTGCGCCGCATCAACAACACCTTCAAGCGCGCCGACGAGATCCAGTGGGGCCGCGGCATCGAGCCGGGCTCGCCCGAATTCGTCGATTACTTCCTGCCGATCGTCGCCGATGCGGAAGCCGGCTTCGGCGGCGTGCTGAACGCCTTCGAGCTGATGAAGAACATGATCGCTGCAGGCGCCGCCGGAGTGCATTTCGAGGACCAGCTGGCCGCCGTGAAGAAGTGCGGCCACATGGGCGGCAAGGTGCTCGTGCCGACGCAAGAAGCCATCGAGAAGCTGATCGCCGCGCGCTTCGCCGCCGACGTCATGGGCGTGCCGACCATCGTGCTGGCCCGCACCGACGCCGAGGCCGCCAACCTGCTGACCTCCGACCACGACGCCAACGACAAGCCCTTCCTCACCGGCGAGCGTA
>CAYNCH010000208.1:0-4054 GCA_964395815.1 uncultured Methyloversatilis sp. | reverse complement strand
ACGACTGGTCAGTGCGCGCTTGTCGTCGGTGCCACCTTCCCCGGCGAGATCGCCCGTGTGCGCGAGATCGTCGGCGACCTGCCACTGCTGGTCCCCGGCATCGGCGCGCAGGGCGGCGACATAGAGGCCACCGTCAAAGCCGGCCGCACGGCGGACGGCACCGGCCTGATGATCAACTCCTCGCGCGCCATCCTCTACGCCAGCAAAGGCGAGGACTTCGCCGCCGCCGCGCGTAAAGTCGCGCTGGAAACGCGCGACGCGATCAATCGTTATCGATAGGAGGCTGACATGGCCGGCGGCTGGGGTTGCCCGCACGAAGTCGATGACAAGTGCACCAAGATCAACAACCTGCCCTGCGATCCGGGCATGAAGGGTTGCGTGCTGGCCGGGCGTTTCGTTTTCGCGAACGAAGACAAGAACCAGCGGCTGCGCGAGAAGAAGGCGCGCGAAGAAGACGCTCCCGGCGACAACGACTCGGGGATGCACCCGTGATGGAGATGAAGAAGATCAGCTCCGGCCGGCTGCGCGGCATCGGCTACGACGAAAAGGCGCGCTGCCTGCGCATCGAGCTCGACAACGGCGAACTGCTCGAATACGAGCGCATCACGCTCGAAATGTGGCGGCGCTTCTCGGCTTCTGCCGCGCCATGGAGCTACTACTGCGACAATATCCGGGACGAGCTGACGCCGCGCCGTCTCGCCAGCGCCGACTTTGCCAATCCGAAAAAGAAAAACCCGCTCGACGACCTATTTTCCTGAGAGGAATCCAATGGCCACGCCTGCCCGCAAAACCCCAGCTGCCGCTACCACACCGGCCAAACCGCGCACACCGCGCCGCACCACCGCGAAGGCCCGTCCTGCCAGCGCCGGCGACATCGGGCCGACCCGCTCCCCGGAAAGCATCGAAACGAATGTCGTCGACCAGTCCGTCGATGCCGCCCAGCAGGCGCGGCTCGCGGCGCTGCGCGATATCGTTTCCGGTACCACGGCAGAAGAGGCACGCGGCCTGTTGCGCAGTCTGCTCAAGGAGCAGCAGCTCGTCGTCGATCAGGCCGTCAATCCGGACCTCGAACTGGCACCCGGCTGGCGCGATGGCGGTTATCCGTACAAGAACCTGATGACGCGCCGCAACTACGAGCGGCAAAAATACCGCTTGCAGGTCGAGCTGCTCAAGCTGCAAGCCTGGGTCAAGGAAACCGGCCAGAAGGTGGTGATCCTCTTCGAAGGCCGCGACGCGGCCGGCAAGGGCGGCACCATCAAGCGCTTCATGGAGCATTTGAACCCCCGGGGTGCGCGTGTCGTCGCGCTGGAAAAACCCAGCGAGACCGAGCGCGGCCAGTGGTATTTCCAGCGCTATGTGCAGCACCTGCCAACCGCCGGCGAGATCGTGCTGTTCGATCGCTCCTGGTACAACCGCGCTGGCGTCGAGCGCGTCATGGGCTTCTGCACCGACACCGAATACTCGGAGTTCATGCGCCAGGCACCGGAGTTCGAACGCATGATGGTCAGGAATGGCATCCACCTGATCAAGTTCTGGTTCTCGGTCTCGCGCGAGGAACAGCGCCGCCGCTTCAAGGAACGCCGCGTGCATCCGCTCAAGCAATGGAAGCTGTCGCCGATCGACCTGGCTTCGCTCGACCGGTGGGACGACTACACGGAAGCCAAGGAGGCGATGTTCTTCTACACCGACACCGCCGACGCGCCGTGGACGGTGATCAAGTCGAACTGCAAGAAGCGCGCGCGCCTCAACGCGATGCGCTACATCCTGCACCGCCTGCCGTACACGAACAAGGACCCCGACCGCATCGGCCCGCTCGACCCGCTCATCGTCGGCCGCGCCAACGTGGTCTACGAGCAGGGCGAGCACCAGCTCAACGTGCCGATCCTCTGACACCATGGCTGACCTGATCACCCTACTGCAACCGCGCATCGTCGACCGCGAAGCCCTGCAGGAGTTCTCCGAGGCACTGGAAGACCAGGTGCCCGGCATCGAGCACGACATTGCCGCGCTGCGCCGCACGCCGGATGATGCCGGCCTCATCGCCCGCCTGTTCCGCGCCCTGCACACCATCAAGGGCGATGCGGCAATCTGCAAGGTCGATGTCGGCGTGGCGATCTGTCATCCGATCGAAAGTCTGATGTCCCGTTGCCGCAATGGCGAGCTGCCGTTTTCCAGTCTGCTGGCCGAAGTCGTCCTGCTGGCGCTCGACCGGCTCGAGCTCGTCGTCGAGGCCCTCGGGAGCGGACGCGCTATCGCCCACCTGAACCTGCCGCAACTGGTCGGCGGGATGGAGCGCATGGCCGACGCATCACCGGCAGATATTCCCGCCCGCGCCGTTGCCACCATCGAAGCCGTTACCGGTTTTCGCCCGGTCCAGGGTGACGCCGAGATCGAGTCCGGCTCCCGCCCGGCGCTGCCCAAAGCCGATCTCGCCGCCGATCTGTGGTTCTTTTCCTCGCTGGCCCTGCAGCTTGAAACCCGCTCGCCCCTCTTCGCCGGACGTACCGGCCGTCTTTTGCGTCTCGCTGAAGAAACCAACGTCGCCGCTGGCAGCCCGGTCGATGCGGCGCAACTCGCGGCGGCGGTCTATATGCACGATGTCGGCATGATGTTCGCACCCGAGGCGGCCTGGCTCAAGGTCGGCAAACTGACCGACGAAGAGCGCGCGTTGCTGAAAGAGCATCCCGGCCAGGCCGCCGGCCTGTTGCAGCGCATGCCGGGGTGGGAAGATGCTGCCCGGATTGTCCTGCAGCATCATGAAATGCCCGACGGCCTCGGTTATCCGGATGGGCTCAAGGGTGATGCGATCTGCCCCGGCGCGAAGATTCTCGCCATCGTCGATGCCTTCGAGGCCGTCACGCTCAAGCATAGCCATCGCGGCCAGACACGCTCGCTGGTGCGCGCCATCGCCGAAGTCAACGCCTGCGACAATCAGTTCGCCGCCGAATTCATCGGCCCCTTCAATAGCGTCATCCGCAAAATGGTCGAGCCCGGATGATCGAGATTCGCCTGCCAAAGTTTCCCGAATGCTGGGAAACCTGCGGCAACTGCGGCCAGGGCGAAGTGCTGGTGCTCGAAGTGCATGTGAAACCCGGCGACGTCGTGCGCCACGACGACAACCTGATCACCCTCGAAACCGGCAAGGTCGCGCTCGACATCCCCTCGCCGCACGCCGGCACCATCGTCGAGGTCTGCGTCGACGAAGGCGGCACGGTGGCCGAAGGCGCGCTGATCGCACGCATCGAGCCGGACTGAAAAGTCGGCGCTAACGGGACGGCTGTTGTCGATCGAGGCTGTGTGAAAACTCAAAATCTGGTCGCTTTCAAGGGTTACCGACCATTGCCAAGACCGTGAAAATCGATTGTAGGGCGTTTATAGAGCGACGATGTGGATGGCATGGCCTACATTCTGCGTTTTCACACAGCCTCGACCCAAAGCGGATCTAGCAACAGAGAGAAAGCAGACGGTCAGCGATCGAAATATTTCGAGTTGGGGCGATGCGTTGGCATTACCAGTAATCAGGATTGTCGAACTCCTGTACGCACACAGGACGGCTTTTCATGATTGGAATAGCTTCCCCCGACAAGGGCTGGACAAGCCAACCTTCTGGCATTGAGAGTGGTAGTGGAGCCTGGATGACATCTTCCGACAACGCCTGAAATCCCACCTTTGAATAGAAGGCAGGATCGCCATATGTTACGGCCAGCGTTGTGGAGCGATTTTTCAGTTCTTCTAGTCCAAACCTGATCAAAGCCTGACCAACTCCCCGCCCCTGATGTGCGGTGCTGACTGCAACCGGAGCGAGCATGAAGGCTTCGATGGGCTCTTCGAAGCAAAGTCGGGTAAAGAAGATTGCCCCAATCATTGCCCCGTCTGCATAGGCGCCCATACAGATGATTTCCTGATTGTCGATGCGCGCAGCGAGTGCGGAAGCCAGGCTGCCAACCAGCTTTCCCTGCTGCTCTCCCTCAGACGACGAGAAGGCTGAAGTGAACAGGCTTGCCACTTCGTCCTTGCTGCTGTCATCGAGAATCCTGAAATTCATGCTTCGTCC
>CAYNCH010000207.1:0-4074 GCA_964395815.1 uncultured Methyloversatilis sp. | reverse complement strand
CGGATGCGCCGCCGCGCCTCACCACCGGTCCGTGGTTCGTGCGCAAGCACCACGAGGTGCCGCGCGCCGACTGGACGCACGCGCAGGTGAAGTCGCCCGCCAACTGCGCCGCCTGTCACTCGCGGGCCGCCGAGGGCAGTTACCGCGAGCGCGAGATCGCGATGCCCGACGGTCGGCGCTGGGAGGATTGAGATGAACAGAATTCTGGTTTGGGATTGGCCGGTGCGCCTCGGCCACGGGTTGCTGGCCGGCGGTTTCGTCATCGCCTGGCTGACGAGCGAGAGCGAGGCGCTGCGACTGGTGCATGCCCTGGCCGGCGGCACCGTTGTCGGTGTCGTGCTGTTCCGTCTCGTCTGGGGACTGTTTGGCACGCGCCATGCGCGCTTTGCCAGCTTCGTGCGCGGGCCGGGTGCCGCTTTCGCGTATCTGAAAGGAGTGCTGACAGGGGAGGCCCCGCATGCGGCCGGGCACAATCCCGCCGGCGCGCTCGCCATCGTTGCCCTGCTGGGCCTCGGCCTGCTGACCGGCGTGTCCGGCTGGCTGATCTATAACGATCTGGGCGGCCATTGGGTCGAAGAATTGCACGAAGGGTTCGCGTCGGCGATGCTGGGCGTGGCGGTGCTGCATGTCGCCGGTGTCGTCGTCAGCAGCCTCGCGCACCGCGAGAACCTGGCGCGCGCGATGCTGACCGGCATGAAGCAGGGTACACCGGCCGAGGCGATCGCCAGCGCGCGCATCTGGGCGGTACCCTTGCTGCTGGGCTGGGTGGCGGCTTGCGCATGGTGGCTGGCCCGCTAGAATCCCCCCGACCATGCGCATACTGCTCGCCGAAGACGATCCGCAGCTGGGCGATGGCCTGATGGTCGGCCTGCGCCAGGCCGGCCACGCGGTCGACTGGGTGCGGGACGGCATCGCCGCCGAGCTGGCCCTGAAGAGCGAGCCCTTCGACCTGCTGCTGCTCGATCTCGGCCTGCCGCGCCAGGACGGCGTGACGGTGCTGCGCCAGCTGCGTGCGCGCGGCCAGACGCTCCCGGTGCTGATCCTCACGGCACGCGATGCGGTGAATGACAAGGTGGCGGGTCTCGATGCCGGCGCCGACGACTATCTCGTGAAGCCGGTCGATCTCGACGAACTGTCCGCCCGCGTGCGTGCGCTGTCGCGCCGCGCCAGCGGCCATGCCCAGCCGCGGCTGCAGCTGGGCGATCTGGAGATCGATCCGGCCGCCCGCACGGTCAGCGTGGCCGGCGTTCCCGTGGAACTGGCGATGCGGGAATATTCCCTGCTGCAGACGCTGGCGGAGAACGCGGGCCGCGTCATGACGCGCGCCCAGCTCGAATCCTCGCTGTACGGCTGGCGCGACGAGCCGGACAGCAATGCCATCGAGGTGCATATCCACCACTTGAGAAAAAAACTCGGCGCCGAGCGGATCAGGACGCTGCGCGGTGTCGGTTACATGATGCCGAAGCCATGAGCGGGGCGACCGTCGTGGCCACGCGCTGGTTTTCCCTGCGCCGGCACCTGCTGGTCATGCTGCTCGGCGGGCTCACCGCCGGCTGGCTGGCGATGATGGCATTTTCCTACCGGGATGCGCATCACGAGATCGACGAGCTGTTCGATGCGCAGCTGGCACAGGCGGCACAGACGCTGCTGGCGCTGGCGAGCGAATACGACGATGACGACGATGTGGCCGAGCTGGCGGCGGACGGCCACAAGTACCAGAAGAAATTCATCTTCCAGCTATGGGATGCCCACGGCCATCTGCTGCTGCGCTCGCGCCATGTGCCGACCGTGCCGCTGACCGAGACGGACGGATTTTCCGATGCCATTTCCGGGGATGGGCATGCCTGGCGCCTCTACAGCCAGTGGGACGCGGAAAGGCAGCTGCGCGTGCAGGTCGGCGAGGATCATCATGTGCGCGAAGAGCTGGCCTGGCATATCGCCGGCCGCCTGCTGGTGCCGGGCGCCATCGGCTTGCTGCTGCTCGGTGCCTGGATCTGGTTCGCCACTCGACGCGCCCTGGCGCCCCTCGAGGAGATCGCGGCCCAGCTGGCCGAACGGGCGCCGGACCGGCTCGGTCCGGTGACGCCGACGCGGGCACCCGAGGAGATTCGCACCCTGCTCGACGCGCTCAACGGCCTGTTCGGCCGCGTGGGCCTGGCGATGGAGAACGAGCGGCGTTTCACGGCGGATGCGGCGCACGAACTGCGCACGCCGCTGGCGGCATTGACGGTGCAGGCGCAGGTGGCCCTGCGTGCCCGGCATGCGGCCGAGCGGGACCAGGCCATCCGGCAGATCGAAACCGGCGCCCGGCGCGCCAGCCATCTCGTCGAACAGCTGCTGACGCTCGCGCGGCTCGACCCGGCCGCGGTGCCGGCCTTCGGCGCCGTGCCGCTGGGGACGCTGGCGGCAGAGACATGCGCCGACCATGGCATGGCGGCGCTGGCGAAACAGGTCGCCCTCGAACTCGATGCGCCCGAGGATCTTGTCGTCGCCGGACAGGACGGAATGCTGCGCGTCCTGCTCCGCAACCTCGTCGATAACGCCGTTCGCTATACCCCGCCGGGCGGAAAAGTCGGCGTCGGCGTGACGGCACGGGAGAATGCGGTGATCCTGTCCGTCGTCGACGATGGCCCCGGCATCCCCGTCCCGGAGCGCGAAAAGGTGCTGCACCGTTTTCACCGCCTGGCCGGACAGGACGTCGAAGGCAGCGGGCTGGGCCTGTCCATCGTCGCCCGCATCGTCGAGCTGCATGGCGCCCGGCTGGAACTGGACGACCGTGAAGACGGGCACCCCGGACTGGTCGTCCGCGTGATCTTCAAGCCTTTCGAACCCCTGGATGCACACCCCGCATGAACCGATTCCGTCTGCCCGCACTCACCACCAATACCCTCATCCTGGGCGTCGTCGCCTTCATCGTCGCGACGGGCAACCTCGCCTTCCGCAGCCAGGTGCTGAAAGCATTCCCCCACACGGCCGCCCTGACGCCGGCACTGCTGTCGCTGGTTGTGTTCCTCGCGGCGACGATCGTGCTGGCCGTCGCGCCGTTCTGCTTCGGCCGGCTCACCCGGCCGCTGCTGGCCGTCGTCCTGGTGCTGACTGCACTCGCCGCCAGCTTCATGGACGGCTACGGCATCGTCATCGACAGCGACATGCTGCGCAATGCCGCCGAAACGAATCCGGCCGAGGCGGGTGACCTCCTCAACCTGCGCCTGGCGGCCTACGTGTTCGCGCTCGGCATCCTGCCGGCCTGGTTCGTGTGGCGGGTGCCATTGCGGCAGCGGGGCTGGCGCGACGAGCTGCTGGCCCGCGGCGGGCTGCTGGCCGCCGCGCTGGCGGCCATCGTCGGCATGGTGCTGGCGTTCGGCAGCTTCTATGCCTCGTTCGCGCGCGAGCACAAGCCGCTGCGTTCCTGGATGAATCCCGTCTACCCGCTGTATTCCCTCGGCAAGTTCGCGGGCCAGCGCTGGAAGTCGCCCGCCGACGGCAAGCTCGTCGCGATCGGTACCGATGCGCGGATTCCGCCGCATCCGCACCGCGATCTCGTCATCCTCGTCGTTGGCGAGACGGCGCGGGCGGACCACCTCTCCCTCAACGGCTATGAACGGGATACCAATCCCCGGCTGGGCAAAGCCGATGTCATCAGCTTCGGCAACTTCCATGCCTGCGGCACCTCGACGGCCGTGTCGGTGCCCTGCATGTTTTCGCTGGCCGGCAGTCACGGCGAGGCGAGCGGCTGGGAAAACCTGCTGGACGTGGTGCAGCGTGCCGGCGTCAGCGTGCTCTGGCTGGACAACAATTCGGACTCGAAGGGCGTCGCGCTGCGCGTGCCCTACCGCGACTTCAAGTCACCCGAGAACAACACGGTCTGCGACATCGAGTGCCGCGACGTCGGCATGCTCGTGCCCCTGCAGGAATTCATCGACGCCCATCCGGGCGGCGACATCCTGATCGTCCTGCACCAGATGGGCAACCACGGCCCGGCCTACTACAAGCGCTATCCGCCGGCATTCGAGACCTTCGCACCGGCCTGCCAGAGCAACGACCTGAGCGCTTGCACGCAGGAAGAGATCGTCA
>CAYNCH010000206.1:0-4080 GCA_964395815.1 uncultured Methyloversatilis sp. | reverse complement strand
GAGTGGGAGTGAACATCCGGGGCATCAATCACAACTGCACATGAAGTAAGCAGCCCTCAGGGGCTGTTTTTGTGCAGATCTGATGATCCGGGGTGTTAGGCGAGGGTCAGAGCTGGGCGGCGAGTGCGAGCATTCCACCCATGTTGATGGCGAAGCCAAACGCGAGCTTGACCGGGTGGTGCTTGAACGTTTCGGCAACGGCGCGGGTCATGACGTTCTCCTTGATGCATGAACTGAAGCCATTGTGCACAAACCCTGATCCCGGCTCCAATTGGGATTGCCAATAATGACGATGGAAACCTGCTATCGGCCGAGTTGCGCAGCCTGGTCAGCCAGCGGGCAAAGCTGTATCTCGATGGTTGTATGCACGATTTCCTCATGCACCGACAGGCGTTCGCGGATCTGCGCCGGCGTCAGAGCGGGATCGTGGGTCAGCACGCTGAGTGCGCAGGAATAGGCCCCCTTGCCGACGCGCCAGACATGGAGGTCGGTAATGTGGGTATCGCCGCTGTCGGCAACCACCTCGCGGATTTCCTCGACTACCGGGTGGTCCATCTCGCGGTCAAGCAGCACCTTGCCGGTCTCGACCAATAGCCCCTGCGCCCATTTGCCGACGAGGATCGCTCCGACGATGCCCATCACCGGATCGAGCCAGTCCCAGCCGTAAATCCAGCCGCCGATCAGCGCGATGATGGCCAGCACCGAGGTGGCCGCATCGGCAATGACATGCAGGTAGGCTGCCTTGAGATTGAGGTCGTGGTGATGATCGTGGTCGTTATGGTGGTGACCGTGATGATGATGGTCGTGCTCATGACCATGACCATGATCGTGGGCATGGCCGAGGATTAGCGCGCAGACCACATTCACGACCAGGCCGATGACGGCGACAACGATCGCTTCCTTGTAGTGGACGTGCTGCGGGGAGATGATTCGCTCGACCGAACCGAACACCATCATGGCGGCCACTCCGAGCAGGAAGATGGCGCTGGCGAAGCCGCCGAGCACCTCGATCTTCCAGGTGCCGAAGGCGAAGCGCGGGTCGCGCGCGTATTTCCGGGCGGCCGCATAGGCGAAGACGGAGAGGCCGATGGCGAACGCGTGCGAACTCATGTGCAAGCCGTCGGCCAGCAGGGCCATCGAGTTGAACCACCAGCCGGAGAAGATTTCGACCACCATCATGATGGCGGTGATCCAGACGACGATCCGGGTGCCGCGCTCGGCCGCCTGGCTACCGGTATCGAAAACGTGCTCGTGGGTCCATGGCGACAGGTCGTAAGGTTGCGTGGCGGGTTGCATAGCTTTGTGTATCCTTGGAAGGTATCTTTAATATACTCCCCCCCAGTATATACACAATCCCTCCACGGAGCCGCTTCATGGCGCACACCATTCAGAACAAGCGGGCCTTGCTGACCCGCATCCGCCGCATCAAGGGACAAAGTGAGGCCCTGGAACGTGCGCTCGAACAGGAAACCGATTGCGGTGCCGCGCTCCAGCAGATCGCTGCCATCCGCGGTGCGGTCAATGGGCTGATGGCAGAGGTGCTCGAAGGCCATGTGCGCGACCATCTTGGCGCCGAGGTGAGTGATCCGGAGCGGCGCCAGGAGGACGTGCAGGTCGTTCTCGCTGCATTGCGCTCCTACATGAAGTAATCGCGCCTTTTGGCGTACTGAACCGGAACTGGTCGGGATGAATCGAACGACGTACAACATCGGCCTGCTGGCCTTCTGTCAGGCTCTGCTGTTGTGCAATGGCGTAACGCTGATTGCCGTCAACGGCCTGGTCGGCCTGAAACTAGCGCCGACGCCTGAACTGGCGACGCTGACCGTGACCGGTTATGTCGTCGGCACAGCGCTGACCACCCTGCCGGCGTCCTATTTCATGAAGCGCTACGGTCGCCGCGCCGGCTTCATGTTCGGTGCGCTGCTCGGCATCCTCGGCGGTGGTGTCAGCGCGCTGGCGACGAGCATCGGCAGCTTCTGGCTGCTCTGTCTCGGCACGCTGCTGGCGGGGACCTACAATGCCTTCGGGCAACAATATCGCTTTGCCGCGGCCGACATGGCGACGAGCGACTGGAAAGCCAAGGCGATTTCCTTCACGCTGGCCGGCGGCATCCTCGGCGGCTTCGTCGGCCCGGCGGCCGGGGAGTGGACGCGCAACCTCTGGTCCGTGCAGTTCGCCGCCACCTACGCGATGCTCTCGGTCTTCGCGCTCATCGCGCTCGTGATCGCCAGCCGCTTGCGCATTCCGGACATGGGCCAGGCGGCAGGTGCGCAGGGTGGCCGACCCTGGGGGCAGATCGCCCGCCAGCCGGTGTTCGTCGTCGCCGTGCTGGCCGCGGCGCTCGGCTATGGCACGATGAACCTGCTGATGGCGGCGACGCCGCTGGCGATGGACATGTGTGGCCTGCCCTTCGGCGATGCGGCGTTTGTGCTGCAGTGGCACGTCATCGGCATGTACGCGCCGTCGTTTTTTACCGGGGCGCTGATTCGCCGCTGGGGGGTCCTGAACCTGCTGCTGGTGGGCGCGCTGCTGTTGTTCGGCTGCATCGGCATCGCGCTGTCCGGCGAGGACCTGATGCATTTCTGGTGGGCGCTGCTGCTGCTCGGCATCGGCTGGAACTTCCTCTACATCGGCGGCACCACCCTGCTGACCGAGACCTACCGGCCGGAAGAGCGGGCGAAAGTGCAGGGTTCGAACGATTTCATCGTCTTCGGCGTGCAGGCCGTTTCGTCCGTGTCCGCCGGCGCACTGATCCTCGGTTCCGGCTGGCAGACGCTCAACCTGCTGGCGATTCCGGGCGTGGCGCTGGTGGCCCTCGCGGTGGCGACGCTGTGGCTGGCGCGCCGCCGTACCTCTGTGGCCGCATGAGCGAACTGCGGGCGGTCGTCATCGGCGCCGGCCCGGCCGGCTTGATGGCGGCCGAGACGCTGGCTTCGGCCGGTGTGGCTGTCAATGTCTACGACGCGATGCCGAGCGCGGGCCGCAAGTTCCTGATGGCCGGCAAGAGCGGCCTCAACCTGACGCATGCCGAGGCTTTCGACGACTTCGTCGCACGTTATCGCGGGCGGCAGAACTGGGTTGCCCCCTGGCTACGCGCCTTCGATGCCCGGGCCCTGCGCGAATGGGCGCGCGGCCTCGGGGTCGAGACCTTCGTCGGCTCGTCCGGCCGTGTGTTCCCGGAGGGCATGAAGGCTGCGCCGCTGCTGCGTGCCTGGCTGCATCGCTTGCGTGCGGCGGGCGTGCGCTTCCACATGCGCCATCGCTGGGTCGGCTGGGACGGCGATGCCCTGGTGTTCGAGTGCGGTACGAAAGTCGGCGCTGGCGGGACGGCGGTGAACTCAGAAATCGCCGGGACGACGGCGAAGTCAGGAACCGCCGGGACGACGGCGCTCGTTCTCGCGCTCGGTGGCGGCAGCTGGGCCCGGCTCGGTTCGGATGGCGCCTGGGTGCCCTGGATGCAGGAGCGTGGTGTCGAGGTGGCTCGCCTGCGGCCGGCGAACTGCGGTTTCGACGTTCCGTGGAGCGCCCATTTCCGCGCGAAATTCGCCGGCCAGCCGGTCAAGTCGGTCGTGGCCTCCTGCGCCGGCCGCCAGCGACCGGGCGAATTCGTGATCACCACGCACGGTGTCGAGGGCAGTCTGATCTACAGTTTCTCGGCCGATCTGCGCGACGCCATCGAGCGTGACGGCGGGGCGACGCTGACGCTCGACCTCGCGCCGGGCAAGTCGCTCGAACGCCTGACGCAGGAGATTGCCCACCCGCGCGGTGCGCGCTCGATGGCCAGCCACCTGCAGAGCCGGGCCGGCATCACCGGCGTCAAGGCCGGGTTGCTGCGCGAGTGCGCGTCGAAAGACGCTTACGCGGATCCGGTGCGGCTCGCCGCCGCGATCAAGGCTCTGCCGCTGCGCCTCGCTGCGCCGCGTCCGCTCGACGAGGCGATCAGCAGCGCCGGCGGTGTCGTAGCCGGGGCGCTCGACGAACACCTGATGCTGAAGGCGCTGCCCGGCGTGTTCTGCGCCGGCGAGATGCTCGACTGGGAAGCGCCGACCGGCGGCTACCTGCTCACCGCCTGCTTCGCCA
>CAYNCH010000205.1:0-4094 GCA_964395815.1 uncultured Methyloversatilis sp. | reverse complement strand
TGGAGTGGAGGTCGGTTCGTTTAGGCATGTAATGTCTCCGCAGGGCAGCCCCAAGGAGACATCCGCCCCCCTGGGGGGGGCAGCGAGCTGGTTTTGCGAGCGTGGGGGGCCATTACTTCTTCTCCATCATGCCAATGAAGCGATCGAACAGGTAGGCCACGTCGTGCGGGCCGGGGCTCGCCTCGGGGTGGCCCTGGAAGCACAGCGCCGGTCGGTCGGTCCAGCGCATGCCCTGCAGGCTGCCGTCGAACAGCGAGACGTGCGTGACCTTGATGTTGGCGGGCAGTGTCGCTGGATCGGCCGCGAAGCCATGGTTCTGGCTGGTGATCAGCACCTGACCGCTTTCCAGGTCTTTGACCGGATGGTTGGCGCCGTGGTGGCCGAACTTCATCTTTAGCGTCTTGCCGCCGCCGGCCAGTGCCATCAGCTGGTGGCCAAGGCAGATGCCGAAGGTCGGCAGTTTCTTGTCGAGAAATTCGCGGATCGCGGTGATCGCGTAGTCGCAGGGCTCCGGGTCGCCGGGGCCGTTGGAGAGAAATACGCCATCCGGATTCATGGCCAGCACCTCGGCGGCCGATGTCTGCGCCGGCACGACGGTGAGCTTGCAGCCGCGCGCGGCGAACATGCGCAGGATGTTGCGCTTGACGCCGAAGTCATACGCGACCACATGAAACCTGCCCTGCACGGGTGCCGTATAGCCAGAGCCGAGTTTCCATTCGCCTTCGGTCCAGGCGTAGGGCCTGGCCGCGGTGACGACCTTGGCGAGATCCATGCCGGCGAGGCCGGGGAAGGCGCGTGCCTCATTTATTGCCAATTCGACCGCATCGTCTGCATTGAGGTTGTCGCCCGTCATCAAGCATCCCGCCTGTGCGCCTTTTTCGCGCAGGATGCGCGTCAGCTTGCGGGTGTCGATGTCGGCGATGCCGACGACATTGGCGGCCTTCAGGAAAGCGGAAAGGGTCTGTTCGGAACGGAAGTTCGAGGCAAGCAGCGGCAGGTCACGGATCACCAGTCCGGCGGCGTAGATGCGGCTGGCGTCGCTGCCTTCGACGTCTTCACGATTGACGCCGGTATTGCCGATGTGCGGATAGGTGAGGGTGACGATCTGTCGCGTGTAGGAAGGGTCCGTGAGGATTTCCTGGTAGCCGGTCATGGCGGTGTTGAACACCACCTCGCCGACCGAAGTACCGGCGGCGCCGATACCCTTGCCCCGAAATACCGTACCGTCGGCGAGGGCAAGCAAGGCGGACGGAAAATCGGTCAAAATCGGGCTCCTGGACGATTGTTGCAATGCACCAAGTCTGGAAAACCAGTAGCTTGGTCAAACCGCGCCATTGTAGCCGATTTGCCGTACCTCAGGCGGCCGGCGGTAACGGCAGGGCTATTTGAGTCCGAGTACGTCCTGCATGTCGAACAAGCCGTTTTCCCGGTTTTGCAAGAAACGGGCAGCGCGCAGCGAACCAAGCGCATAGGACATGCGGCTGGCCGACTTGTGCGTGATCTCGATGCGTTCGCCGGTGCCGGCGAACAGCACGGTATGGTCGCCGACGATGTCACCGCCGCGGATCGTCGAGAAACCGATCTGCGTGGCGGGACGCTCGCCGGTATGTCCCTCACGACCGTAGATGGCGCATGCGTCGAGATTGCGGCCCAGTGCTGCAGCGACGACTTCACCCATGCGCAAGGCGGTACCCGACGGGGCATCGACCTTCATGCGGTGATGTGCTTCGATGACTTCGATGTCGTAGCCTTCGTTGAGGATCCGGGCCGCGACATCGAGCAGTTTGAATACGGCATTGACGCCGACGGCCATGTTGGGTGCGAAGACGATCGGGATGTCGCGCGACGCAGCCTCGATCTGCAGTTTTTGTTCAGCGGTAAACCCGGTAGTACCGATCACTGCATGGACGCCATGGCGGCAGCAGATGTCGAGGTGTGCGAGCGTGCCCTCGGGGCGGGTGAAATCGATCAGGCAATCAGCGTTCGCAATGGCGGCGGTGGCATCGTCGTCGATGTCGAAGGCGGCGGCCAGTTCGGCATCCTCGGCGGCTTCCACCGCTTCGATCAGCATGCGGCCCATGCGACCGCGGGCACCCGCGATCGTGTAACGAATCTTCTGCATGTTCAATCCTTTTTTTGTTCGGCCGGTACGTCGATGACGCGCGCGGCGGGGGCGGCCGGTTGAGCAGGACTATCCGCCGTGGCGGCGACGACATCGCCGCCGACGCGCACCAGCTTGTGCTCCTCGAAATAGACGACGAGGCGGCGCGTCTGAACGTCGCCGCGTCCGGGCTGGAAGCGATAGACATAGTCCCAGCGATCCGCATGGAAGATATCGCTCACCAGCGGCGTTCCCAGGGCGAAGCGTACCTGGTCCTTAGTCATGCCGGGCTTCAGGCGGGCCACCATGTCCTGAGTAACGTAATTGCCCTGCCGGATGTCGATGCGGTACGGGGATAGATAGGAAGTCACTTCCGGCGAGCCGGAACAGGCGGAAAGCAAAATCAGGCTGGGAAGAAGAAGGCTCGGCAGCATGTCGGGGATGGGCCGGTGAATGGGTGAAATACGCATGGATATCGGCAAAAACTATATCATATGGCTACAGCGAACCTCCTCTGAGAAATCTCTCATCCGCATGACAGACCCTTCAGAACTCAAGAGCATCGGCCTCAAGGTCACCGTGCCGCGCATGACCATTCTCGACCTGTTCCGTCGTTCGGCAACCCGTCACCTGAGTGCCGAAGATGTTTATCGGCAATTGCTGGCGGAAAAAATCGACATCGGTCTGGCGACGGTTTATCGCGTACTGACCCAGTTCGAACAGGCGGGCCTGCTCGAACGCCACCATTTCGAATCCGGCAAGGCGGTTTTCGAATTGAACGATGGCGCGCATCATGACCATCTGGTCTGCCTGCAATGTGGTCGTGTGGAAGAGTTCGCCGATCCGGAAATCGAGCGACGGCAGGCGCGTGTGGCGAAAGAGCGTGGCTTCGCCGTCGTCGAGCATGCGCTTTATCTGTACGCCGAGTGTGTGAAAAAGGACTGTCCGCATCGTCCGGCCAAGCAGGAATGACGTCCGTGTATGCATGCGGGCTTGTTTCGGATACCATTCGCCCGCTACGATGGGTGAGCGAAAGGGATGGTCGGCATCATGCAAATTGATTATTCGGCAACGACAGATTCGGGGGTGATTCGTCTGGCCGGGCGGTTCGACTACACCACGCGCGTGCAATTCATGAGGGTGGCCGAGGATTGCGTAGCGCGGGCGCCTGCCGGCGAAATACGGGTCGATATGGGCGAACTGGAATACATTGACAGTTCGGCGCTAGGCATGTTGCTGATGATGCGCGACAAGGCGCGCAAGCTCGACAAGACCATCGCCCTCGTCAGTGCGTGTGGTCGCGTGCGCGAGGTGATCGATACCGCCCAGTTCGATCGCCTCTTCAAGGTGGCCTGATCGTTCATCGTCACGCGGTGCCGTCCCGCCAGCGCCGACTTATTGCCGTGCCGGCTGTGCTTGTTCCATGTCAAGGCAGGCAAACATCGTTCTTCACTAATATTGTGCGATCGACAACGGAGGTCCCCGCCGCCCTGCCATGACCGCGCATACCCATTCATCGCATCCTCGTCCGGAGGACGGACACAAGCTGCACCCCTACCCGCCGGGCGATCTCGCCATCTGGGTCTTCATCCTCGCCGAGCTCGGCGCATTTTTCGTGCTCTTCTCGGCTTATGCGTTCACACGGCTGAAGCACATCGAACTCTTCGACGAAATGCAGCGGACGCTCGACAGCGATGCCGGCATGATCAACACCCTGCTGCTGATCACCGGCAGCTGGTGCGTGGCCCGCGCCATCGCCGCGATCAAGCGCAACCTGTGCCGCCAGAGCGCCCACTGGCTGCTGGCGGCGATCGGTACCGGCATCGGCTTCCTGATCGTGAAATATTTCGAGTACGGCGCCAAGTTTTCCGCGGGCATCAACCTCGATACCAACCTCTTTTATACCTTCTACATCGCCCTCACCATGTTCCATGCCATGCATGTGGTGCTCGGCATGGCGATTCTCTTCTTCGTCTGGAAAAAAGCGATGGCC
>CAYNCH010000204.1:0-4094 GCA_964395815.1 uncultured Methyloversatilis sp. | reverse complement strand
CATCAAGCCGGCGGATAAGGTAGCTAGGCTGCTTTCCTTTGCCAACTTGTGCGAATTGCATGTCTTGTCGGCCATTCGACGCAATCACAAGATACCCTTGCCGAAGGTGCGCGCCAGTCTCGAATATGTGCAGAAGCGGCTTGGGTCCGACCGGCCGTTACTCGATCGTGATTTCAAAACCAACGGAATCGACTTGTTCGTGCAACATGCCAGCAAGCTGCTTAATGTGTCGCAACAAGGCCAGCAGGCCCTGCGGGGCGAATTCGAGCTGGCGCTCGCGCGTATCGAACGCGACAAGCAGGGCACGCCGATCCGGCTGTTTCCGTTCAGTCGCAGTTCCAGTGCCGACACGGAACAGCCTCGAACAGTGGTGATCGATCCGCGGCTGTCTTTCGGTCGGCCTGTGCTGGCGCGCGTCGCAGTGCCAACGGAGATCATTTCCGATCGTTTCCAGGCCGGTGATTCGATCCCGGAGTTGGCGCAAGACTATCGTGTCGGCGAAGAGGAAATCGCGGAAGCCATCCGATTCGAGCAGCGGCGCGCAGCCTGATGCGCCGTTGCTTTTCGTCGACCGCTGCGCCTGGAGCGGGCGGTTGGATGGGGCACTTCGCGATGCAGGCATTCCTTTCATCGCGCACCATGAACGATTTCCGGACAATCTTCCCGACGAAGATTGGCTCGCTGTCGCGGGCGCCGAGGGTTGGATCGTCGTTACGCGCGACAAGAATATCCGGCGCAAACCCAACGAGATCAAGGCCTACCGCGACAACAAGGTCATCGTTTTCGTGCTGGCTTCCGGCAATGCATCCGCCGAGCACACCGCACGGCTGGTCGTCGAGCTTTACCCGAAGATGCTGCGCAAGGCACAGGCTGCAAAACCGCCGGCAATGTTCTCCGTAACGCTGGCCGGTGGTATCAATTCCGTCAGGTAGTCGTCGGACTGGTCAGTTTTTCGTAGAGCGCGAACAAGAAGGCCACACGCTCGCCGTCGCTGTCCCATTTCGCCTTGATGCCCAGTACCTTGGCATCGGCGGCATAGGCCGCATCCACCACGCGGTCGAGTTCGCGATGCGCCTTGACCAGCGCGGGCGGCATCAGGTCGGGGTCGTAGAGCGTCGCCAGCGTGGTCGCCGCGTCGCGCCCGAATTCCGCCGCGCGCGCGTCGAGCACCGCCCGCGCGGCTTCTTCGACGGCGGTGCGCTGCTTTTCCGTCGGGTCGCTCGGCCAAGGGAAGTTGTTGTAGACGATCTGCGCCGAGTAGCGGAAGTCACTCTTGATCCGCCCAGCGACATAGCGCACCCAGGCGTTGTGCATGGTCGAGGTCAGCACGCCGAAATGGAAAGGCATGGCATCGGGAATGACGAGATTGCTGTCGCCTGCGATTACACCCGCATCGAGGAAACCGATCGGCACGAAGCGTCGGCGTTCGGAAGAATGGCGCGGCACGAGGATGTAGTTCCCGGTTGGCTGGCGAATCTCGCCGAAGAGCGATGGCGTTGATGCAAGTTCGCGCGTCGTGGCGCGGCTGCTGGCGGCGCGCAACTGCTTGACGGCGGCGACGCGCGCGGCGACGGCGGGCAGCGCCTTGAGTTCGGCCGCCGGGCAATCGACGAGCCAGAGGCACCAGCGCGGAATGCGGTTGATGAACTCGTCCGCGCCGATGAAGGGACGCAGCCACTTCTTCGCCTGCGGCTCGACGCGCAGCAGCTCGCGCTTCTCGTCGTCGGAGAGCAGCAGATGGCCGCCGTCGTTGGGCATGCTGCCGAAGACGATGGGCGGCATGGGGCAGGTCGACTGGCGGCGCGAGGGCAGCACGGTTTCGACCGCGTCGGCGAGATAGGGATTGATGCTCGCCGCCTTGACCTCGTGCGGTTCGCCGTCGGGGGTCTCGTATTCGAAAAGTCGGCGCTGGCGGGGCGGCTCGGCGCCGAAGCCGACGATCACGCAATGCACCGCCGCCTTGCCGGGCGCCTCGTTCTGCCACTTGAAGGTGCGATGGGCGAACTGGATGTGGATGCCCTGGGCGAGCAGCCAGCCCCAGAGCACGCCGACCTGCTCGCCCTGCGCGATGCTGTTGGTCGAGACGAAGGCGCAGCGCACGGCGCGGCGCGCCTGCTGCTCGACCTCGGCGGCGTCGAGGAACATGTCGTGCATCGCCTTCTCGCCCTTGCCGAAGCGGACGTCCTTGAACTTCCTGCGCCCGGGCGCGGCGCGTTCGACGATCTGGCCGAACGGGTTGATCTCCGCCGTCAGGTAGCGCGCCGCCTTGACATACCAGCAGGCGACGAAGTCGAGCACCCCCGCGCCGTGGATGCCGGCGGTCACGGCGGCGAGGTCGGCCTTCTGCTCCGCGCTCTGGTGCTGCTTGCCGACGAAGGGCGGATTGCCGAGGATGTAGTTCAGGCGCGTCGGCGGCACGAATTCGGCCCAGTCGAGCTGCAGCGCGTTGCCGTGGCGGATGTGCGCGCTCTTCGTCAGCGGACTGCGCAGGATCGGCTCGCCGAAGACTTCGCTCGCCTCGATGTTCATCTGGTGGTCGGTGAGCCACATGGCGACCTGCGCCACCTGCGCCGGGAATTCCTCGATCTCGATGCCGTGGAACTGATCGACGTCGACGGCGATGGGCAGCGCGCCCCAGCGCTGGCCGAGCTTCTCGCCGGCGCGCAGCACGTCGATCTCCAGCCGGCGCAGTTCCCGATACGAAATGACGAGAAAGTTGCCGCAGCCGCAGGCCGGGTCGAGGAAGGTCAGGCGCGCGAGCTTCTTCTGAAATTCGAACAGCTGGTTCTTGTTGGCCTTGACCTGTTCGAACTCGGCGCGCAGCTCGTCCATGAACAGCGGGCCGATCAGCTTGAGGATGTTGGCCTCGCTGGTGTAGTGCGCGCCGAGCTGGCGGCGGCGGTCGCGCGCGTCGAGTTCGATCACGGCCTGGAACATCGCGCCGAAGATGGCCGGCGAGATCGCGCCCCACTGCATGCCGCACAGGTCGATCAGCAGTTCGCGCATCGCGCGGCTGAATACCGGCGGATCGAGGCGTTCCTCGAACAGCCGGCCATTGACGTAAGGAAAGGCGGCGAAGATTTCCGGCAGCGATTTCTGGCGCCTGTCGTAGGGCGTGTTGAGCACGACGAACAGGCGGCCCAGCTGGTCGCCGAGGTCGGAGCCGTCCGCCTGCGTGTGGTTCTCGACCAGGTCCTGCAGCGCGTCCTTGGGCTGGAATATCCCCGTGTCGTCGGCGAACAGGCAGAACAGCAGGCGCACGAGGAAAACTTCGAGCGCGTGGCCGGCGTAGCCGTCGCGCTTGAGCAGGTCGTGCAGGTCGCCCATCTTCTGCACGGCCTCGACGTTGATCGGGTCCTGCTCGCGCACCTTCTGGCGATGGTAGCCAGCGATGAAGCCGAACAGGTGAATCTTGCGCGGGAATTCCTTGAGCGCGAATTCGTGGCGGGTTTCCTCTTCCAGATCGTAGAGGCGGATGCGGGAAAAATCGGAGACGACGACGAAGCGGGGCAGGTCGCGATCCTGCAGCCCGTCGAAATAGTCGGTGGCCTGATCGAAGGCGGCATCGAGATCGGCGCCGGTGCTTTTGTGCTCGGCGAGCATGAGGCCGGGCCAGAACAGATCGATGCGCCCGCTGCCATGTTTGAGGCGCTGCACCTTTTCCTCGAAACGGGCGACGCGCCGACGGTCGACGCCAAATACCTCGAAGAACTTGTTCCAGAAGGTCTGCGCCTCGGCGCGTTCCGAGGTGGTGCCGGCCCAGTCATGGGCGAAGCGTTGGGCGTTGGCGCGGATTTCCGACCAGGTGAGCGGCATCGGTGACCTCTGGCTATGAGAATCGCATCATAGCCGAGACGCCGATGCCCCGGCGCCTACCCGCCGACGCGCAAGTCGTTGCGGTAGGTCGGGCCCGGGTAGTGGAAGGTGACCGGGCCATCCGGCTTGGCGTGGATGAACTGGTGCACCGCCGGATTGCTGGAGTGGCTGAGTTCGTCCGGCGTGCCGGTGGCGACCACCACGCCGTCGTGGATGAAGTAGGCGTAATCGACCACCTTCAGGGTTTCCGGCACGTCGTAGGTGACGACGATCGAGGT
>CAYNCH010000203.1:0-4160 GCA_964395815.1 uncultured Methyloversatilis sp. | reverse complement strand
CGATGCGGTGCACGTAGGCCTCGGTGTCGTAGGGCACGTCGTAGTTGATGACGTGCGTGACGCGCGGCACGTCGATGCCGCGGGCGGCGACATCGGTGGCGACGACGATATCGAGCGAGCCGGACTTGAGACGCTCGATCACCTGCTCGCGCAGGCCCTGGGTCATGTCGCCGTTGAGCGCCGCCGCTTCGTAGCCGCGCGCTTCGAGCCGGTCGGCCAGTTCGACGGTCGCCGTCTTGGTGCGCACAAAGATGATTGCCGCATCGAAGTCCTCCTCGACTTCGAGCATGCGCGTCAGCGCCTCGATCTTGTCGGCACCGCGCACCTGCCAGTATTTCTGCCGGATGGTGGCGACGGTGGCCGTCGCGGCACGGATCTTGACCTGCTGCGGTTCCTTCAGATAACGCTGCGCGATGCGGCGGATCGGGTCGGGCATCGTCGCCGAAAACAGCGCGGTCTGACGCGTTGCCGGCGTATGTTCAAGGATCCACTCGACGTCGTCGATGAAGCCCATGCGCAGCATCTCGTCGGCCTCGTCGAGCACCAGCGACTTGAGGTTATCTAGGCTCAGGCTCTTGCGCTCCAGATGATCCATGATACGGCCCGGCGTGCCGACGATGATGTGCGCGCCGCGCGACAGCGCACGCAGCTGGATCACCATGCTCTGGCCACCGTAGATCGGCAGCACGTGGAAGCCGGGCATGTGGTGGGCGTATTTCTGGAAGGCCTCGGCCACCTGGATCGCCAGTTCGCGCGTCGGTGTCAGCACCAGCGCCTGCGGCGTCTTGTTGGCGAGGTCGAGACGTGCCAGCAGCGGCAGGGCGAAAGCCGCCGTCTTGCCGGTACCGGTCTGCGCCTCGCCGAGTAGATCGCTGCCGGCGAGGAGGTGCGGGATGCAGGCGGCCTGGATCGGCGATGGCGTTTCGTAGCCGACGTCGGCCAATGCGGATAGGAGGGCCGGCGGCAGGGCGAGCGCCGCGAAGCTGTCGATGGTGTCTGTCATGGGATCCCCGCGCTGCGGGTCTGAAAATGGCAGGGCGTGGCCTGCAAGGCATGCATTATCGCAGACTCGCCGACCGACATCGCAATGTTGGCCGTCCTGCCGGCACCGACTATTTACCGCCCCTTGCTGTGTCCCACCTTCTGCTCGACCGCGAACACCGCCGCCTCTACGCGCGAGGTCAGGTTGAGCTTGGCCAGGATATGGCGCACATGCAGCTTCACGGTGTCGTGACTGATATCGAGCTGGCGGGCAATCGCCTTGTTCGACAGGCCTTGCGCCAGGTATTCGAGAATCTCGCGTTCGCGCGCAGTGAGCTGTTGCAGGGCGTCCGACTTGGGCGGCTGGCCGCCCCCCTGCAGGAGATGCACGAGCTTGAGCGTCATCGCCGGCGCGACGACGGTTTCACCACGGACAGCGCGCTGGACCGCATCGACGACGTCGTCGGGCTCCATGTCCTTGAGCAGGTAGCCTTGCGCACCGGCACTCATTGCACTGGCGAGATCGTCCTCCGCATCGCTGACGGTGAGCATCAGTACCGGGCCGCGCCAACCGTCGGCACGCACCTGGCGCAACAGTGCCAACCCGCCGTGCGGCGGCATATTGAGGTCGCTGATGACGACATCGGGCTGGGTGTCCTTCAGCAGTTGCAAGGCCTCGTCGCCATTGCCGGCGATACCGGCGACACTGATCTCGCCACGTTGTTCCAGCAGTTCGGCAAGCCCCTTGCGGAACAGGGTGTGGTCGTCGACCAGCAGGACCCGGATACGTTTCTTCTCGTTCATGCAGTCATCCTGTTGCCCGCCGGACTCACGGCGGGGAAAGTGAGCCGGACGCGGAAGCCGCCCGAGGGCAGGTTGGCCACCTCGACGCGGCCGCCGATCAGGCGCGCGCGCTCGCGCATGATCGACAGGCCAAAGTGGTCGCGCAGATGGGGATGCTCTTCGAAACCGCCGGTACGGTTGGCAATGGCGAAAAAGCCCTGTCCGCCGCGGCCGTTGTCGTCGACGGTCACCACGTAGTGATCGCCGGCGCCTTCGATGGTCAGGCGCGCCTGCGTCGCCTCGGAATGGCGGCCGACGTTGGCGAGCGCTTCCTGGACGATGAAAAACACCTGGGCCTCCTGATCCACGGTGAGTCGCAGGTCCTTGACACGATTGCGATAGTCGAGGGCAATGCCGGTGCGGTTCTGGAAATCGCCGCTCAGTCGCGTCAGCGCCTGCTGCAGGCCCATCGGATCCATGCGGTTGCGGAACTGCGACAACAGTGCGCGCAACTGGCCATAGGCTTCATCCAGCGCCTGGCTGACATCGGCCGCATATTTTCCGGCTCCCTCGTCGCTGTCCCTGCCTTCTTCGCGCAACGCATCCTGCAGCAGTGCCATGCGCATCTTCATGTAAGCGAGTGTCTGGGCCAGCGAATCGTGCACTTCGGCCGCCATCATCTGGCGCTCGTTCATCAGCGTGATGCGCAGGTTCTCACGCTTGAGGCGCGCATTTTCCAAGGCCATGCCCAGATGCTCGCTGATCGAGCGGAACAGCAACGCGACCTCTTCGGGCAGTTCGAAGCGTTCGGGCAGGAACAGGTTGTAGGTGCCCTGCAACTGGCCGCCGTGCTGTAGCGGCACGACCACCATGGCCTGGCAGTCGCGGTCGAAATACGGATGCTGGGTGCGTACGGCGCAGGCGTGCAGGTCGATCTCGTAACGCGAATGGTTGTCGGCGATCGCATTGCCGCACTGGCCGCAATCGATCGGCACCAGCCGTTCGCGCTCGACCACTTCGGGTGGCAGGCCGCGGGCCGCCACCAGCCGCAGATGCCTGCCATCGGAAGTCACCACGCGCACCGCACCGGCATTCGCATGGGTGAGCTTCAACATCGTGCCGAGGAAGCGGCCGAGCAGTTCCTCGACATCATCCTCGTCGGCGAGACTCGCCGACACAGCGGAAAAAATGTCGAGCGCAAGCAGTCGCGAATGCTCGTCGGCATCCACCTCCGGCATGGCGGGCCGGAGTGTGGCAGGTGCGTCCATCCCGGCCTACTCCTCTCGTTATGCCACGCGGCGTGGCACCAGTCGTTTTTGTGCAAACATTCTAACGCCTTACGTCGACTGGAAACGACCTTCCGGCGGGCGACTACACGGGGAGCGGCCACTCTCCCGAGAGGGTTTTTTCAGCCCACAACAACGCCGTGACAGTCTTGGCATCGGTGATCTCGCCATCGCGTATGGCGAGCAGGGCATCGGACAAGCTCATCTCGATGATCTCGAGGATCTCGCCATGATCCGGATCCTCTCCGACGAAACTCAGCCCCTGCGCCCAGAAGATCTCGATGCGCTCATCCGAATAACCGATCGCCGGATGCATGGTGCCGAGATGGCGCCACAGTTTCGCCTTGTAGCCGGTCTCCTCGCGCAGTTCGCGACGCGCGGTGTCGAGGGTGTGCTCGCCCGGATCGATCTTGCCGGCGGGCAGTTCAAGGAAGACGCGACGCAGCGGATAACGGAACTGCCGTTCGAACAGCAGCTTGCCGTTGTCGAGTACGGCGATGACGACGACAGCCCCCTGGTGGCGGATGATCTCGCGCGTCGACTCATGTCCGTCGGGCAGGCGCACCTTGTCGGAAAAAACCTTGAGCAGGCGTCCGTCGAATACCTGCTCGCTGTCCAGCGTTTCCTCGATGAAATCGTTTTCGGTCATTCCACGTTGCTTGCAGGGTTTTGATTTGCCTTGAACTCTAGCAGAAAGACTCTAAATAACAGCATAAGAACAACTCGAACAAAACCCCTTTTCAACCCGACAGGAGATCGACATGTCTTTCATTCCCGGTTTCGATAGCGACGGTGTCGTCACCGTCAACCGCGTCATCCTCAAGCCGCAATTTTCGGTCGAAGACCTCGAAGAGCGCGTCGCCATGCTCTGCGAGAACGTCAAGACCTACCACTCGGATACCGGCTTCGTCGGCGGCATGGTGGTACTGAACAGCGGCCAAGTATCCAACGAAGGTAGCACCATCGGCCAGGCGGTCGAAAACCCGCTGAAGGACCGCGAAGCGTTGATCGTCACCTTCTGGAACTCTTTCGAGGAGCATGAAGCCTCGCATCGCAGCGAGACCTTCCAGCCACTGTTCCGGCAGGTACTGGAACTCTGCGAGAACGGCA
>CAYNCH010000202.1:0-4184 GCA_964395815.1 uncultured Methyloversatilis sp. | reverse complement strand
GCCTGCTGCGCATATTCATCGACCGTATGCCTCAGGCCGGCGTGGATTCGATGCTCAGCTCGATCACGGTCGATGACTGTGCGACTGTCAGTCATCACCTGGCGCGACTGTTCACCGTCGAGAATATTGACTACGACCGTCTCGAAGTTTCGTCACCGGGCATTGATCGGCCCTTGAAAAAACAGGCCGATTTCGAACGCTTCGCCGGGCAGGACGTGCAGATCAAGTTGCGCGTCCCGCAGGGGGCGGTCACAGGCGGAGCGGCAGGTCCCCAGCGGAACTTTTCCGGCCGGATCCTCGGGGTGACAGAAGAGGCGGTACGGATCCAGACGGCAGAGGCCGAACACGAGTTCGCCTTCGACAATATCGAGAAGGCACGTCTGGTGCCTAAATTCTGAAACGAGTTTTGAAATATTGAACGGGAGAATGGAATGAGCCGCGAGTTGCTGCTGCTGGTCGATGCCCTGGCGCGGGAAAAGAACGTCGACAAGGACATCGTGTTCGGTGCCCTCGAACTCGCGCTTGCGTCGGCGACGAAGAAGCGCATCCATGACGAAGCCGATGTGCGGGTCGAAATCGATCGCGAGACCGGCGCCTACGAGGCCTATCGTCGCTGGCTGGTGCTCGATGACGAAGAGGTCGAGATTCCCGCCCAGCACATCGGCCTGTCCGAAGCGCGTCAGGACGATCCGGACGTCCAGATCGGCGACTATATTGAAGAGCAGCTCGAAGCGATCGACTTTGGCCGGATCGGCGCACAGACCGCCAAGCAGGTCATCCTGCAGAAGATTCGCGATGCCGAGCGCGAGCAAGTCCTCAACGACTTCCTCGAGCGCAAGGAACATCTGGTTACCGGCACGATCAAGCGCATGGAACGCGGCAGTGCCATCGTCGAAGCTGGTCGGGTCGAAGCCTTGCTGCCGCGCGACCAGATGATCCCGAAGGAAAACCTCCGGCCTGGCGACCGCGTACGTGCCTGGCTGATGAAGATCGACCGCAACGCGCGCGGCCCGCAGCTGATCCTGTCGCGTACCGCGCCGCAATTCATCATGAAGCTGTTCGAACTCGAAGTGCCGGAGATCGAAGACGGCCTGCTCGAGATCAAATCAGCCGCGCGCGATCCGGGCGTGCGCGCCAAGATCGCCGTCAAGTCCAACGACCCGCGCGTCGATCCGATCGGCACTTGCGTCGGCATGCGCGGTTCGCGCGTGACCGCCGTCACCAATGAGTTGACGGGCGAGCGCGTCGATATCGTCCTGTGGTCGGCCGATCCGGCCCAATTCGTCATTGGTGCGTTGGCGCCGGCCGAGGTCAATTCCATTGTTGTCGATGAAGAGAAACACAGCATGGATGTGGTGGTCGATGAAGCCAATCTGGCTATCGCCATCGGCCGCAGCGGCCAGAATGTGCGCCTTGCTTCGGAACTGACCGGTTGGACCATCAACCTGATGACCGTCGAGGAGTCGCAGGAGAAGCAGGAGCGCGAGACCTCCAGCATTCGCGAACTGTTCATGGAAAAACTCGACGTCGATGCCGAGGTTGCTGAGATTCTCGTGCAGGAAGGTTTCTCGACCCTCGAGGAAATTGCCTATGTGCCTTTGGCCGAGATGCTCGAGATCGAGGCGTTTGACGAGGCAACGGTCAATGAACTGCGCGACCGTGCGCGCAATGTGCTGCTCACCGAGGCGATCGTCGATGAGGAAGAACTCGAAAAGGTCGCCGAGGATCTGCTTAATCTTGATGGCATGGATCGCCAGCTTGCGGCGAAGCTCGCCAAGCACGAGATCTACGATCGCGACAGCCTGGCTGATCTGGCCGTGGATGAGCTGATGGAAATGACCCATATCGACGAAGAACGCGCCAAGGATCTGATTACCGTTGCGCGCGCTCACTGGTTCGCCGATGAACAGCAGTAAGGAGGCGTTATGTCAGCCCAGATGAGTGTCGCCCAATTCGCCGCGGAGCTGAAAATGCCGCCGACGGCATTGATAGAACAACTGGCCAAGGCGGGTGTCGTCAAGCAGGCCAGTACCGACAAGTTGACCGAACAGGACAAGACCCGTTTGCTCGACTTCCTGCGCAAGTCGCATGGCGAAGCCGCGCCCAAAGCCAAGATCACCCTGACGCGCAAGCAGACGACCGAGATCAAGGCGGCCGATTCCACCGGCAAGGCCCGGACCATTCAGGTTGAGGTCCGCAAGAAACGAACCTTCGTGAAGCGCGACGTCGAATCACCCGCCGAAGTTGCGCCGGTGGTGGAGGCGGTCGTTCCGGAGCCCGTCCAGGTGGCGGTTCCCGTGATCGATGCCGAGCAGGCCGCCTTGCGTGAGGCTGAAGCCAAACGTCAGGCCGAGCTTGCGGCGATCCAGGCGGCCGAACTGAAGGAAAAACAGGAGCGCGAGGCCAAGGCTCGTGCCGAGGCCGAGGCTCGCCTGGCTCAGCTGCAGGCGCAGACCGAGGCCGCGGCAGCACAAAAGACCGAGGCGGATGGCGGTGTCAGCGGTACCTTGCACAAGCCCAGTGCCAAGCCCGGCGAGGAGCCTCGCAAGAGCGAGAAGAAGGTGGAAGCCAAGGGCCCTGGCCTGAAAAACGAAGCCGATCGCAATCGCCGCGGCATCAAGACCCGCGGCGATACCGGTGGTGGTACGGCGGGTTGGCGCGGTGGCCCGAAGCAGGGTGGCCGTCACGGCCGCCAGCAGGCCCCGGAGCGCTCTGCCCCGCAGCAGGTCGAGGCTGTTGTCCGTGAGGTGCATGTTCCCGAAACCATTTCGGTGGCCGACTTGGCCCACAAGATGTCCGTCAAGGCGACCGAGGTCATCAAGACCCTGATGAAGATGGGCATGATGGTCACCATCAACCAGCAGCTCGACCAGGAAACGGCGATGATCGTCGTCGAGGAACTGGGGCACAAGGCGTTCGCCGCGAAGCTCGACGATCCCGATGCCTTCCTCGATGAGGCACATGCCGAGCACAAGGATACCGAACTGGAGCCGCGCGCTCCCGTGGTCACTGTCATGGGCCACGTCGACCACGGAAAAACCTCGCTGCTCGACTACATCCGGCGTGCCAAGGTGGCCGCGGGCGAGGCGGGGGGCATTACCCAGCACATCGGTGCCTACCATGTGGAAACACCACGTGGCATGGTGACCTTCCTCGATACGCCGGGCCACGCCGCCTTTACGGCGATGCGTGCGCGCGGTGCGAAGGCGACCGACATCGTGATTCTGGTCGTCGCTGCCGATGACGGCGTAATGCCGCAAACCAAGGAGGCCATCCATCACGCGAAAGCCGCCAATGTGCCGCTGGTCGTGGCGATGAACAAGATCGACAAGCCCGATGCCAACCCGGATCGTGTTCGTCAGGAACTGGTTGCCGAAGGCGTGGTGCCTGAGGAGTATGGCGGCGACGTGCCTTTCGTGCCGGTTTCGGCGAAGACCGGGAAAGGCATCGACGACTTGCTCGAGAACGTGCTGCTGCAGGCCGAGGTACTGGAGTTGAAGGCGCCCAAGGATGCGCTGGCCAAGGGCCTGGTCATCGAGGCCCGCCTGGACAAGGGGCGGGGCGCGGTTGCCACGGTACTGGTGCAGTCCGGGACGCTGAAGCGTGGTGATGTCCTGTTGGCGGGCCAGGTCTACGGTCGTGTGCGCGCGATGCTCGACGAGAACGGTCGTGCGGTCGACGAAGCGGGACCATCGATTCCGGTCGAGATCCAGGGACTGTCCGATGTACCGGCGGCCGGTGATGAGGCAATGGCGCTGGCGGACGAAAAGAAGGCGCGCGAGATTGCACTGTTCCGTCAAGGCAAGTTTCGCGATGTACGCCTGGCGAAGCAACAGGCCGCCAAGCTCGAAAGCATGTTCGAGCAGATGGGCGAGGGCGAGGTCAAGACTCTGCCGCTCATCATCAAAGCCGACGTACAGGGCTCGCAGGAAGCGCTGGCTCATGCGCTCGCCAAGCTGTCGACCGACGAGGTCAAGGTCAATGTCATTCATGCGGCTGTCGGCGGCATTTCCGAGTCCGACGTCAATCTGGCGCAGGCCTCCAAGGCGGTCATCATCGGATTCAACACGCGCGCCGATGCAGGTGCGCGCAAGGCCGCCGAAACCTTCGATGTCGATATTCGCTACTACAACATCATCTACGATGCCGTGGATGAGGTGAAGGCGGCGATGTCCGGGATGCTG
>CAYNCH010000201.1:2316-4195 GCA_964395815.1 uncultured Methyloversatilis sp. | reverse complement strand
CCGCCGGAGCCGACTTTATTGCTACCTTTCCAGAGCAACAAAGGCACTTGCCGAGAGTTCGATATCGGCGGCAGCAATTTTTGCTCGCCGGGCAACGGCTTTCCAATCGCCCACTACATTGACTACATCGTCAATGACTTCCTTGGCACGTTTGGGCGTCAGACGATAAAAGGCAGCCGTTGCCAGCACGGTTTCCAGTGAGGGGCGATTGTCGATATCGTCGATGTTGAGTACATGGGTTGCCTTGTCGATGCTCGGATTCACATCGAATGCGGGGGACAGGCGCCAGCCACGTTTGCCCAGGATGAATCCATGATTGCGCAGATGGTCATCACGGTTACCGATGGCGACGTTGAATGCCACCCGTCGAAACAGCTGCTCCAGATCCGCCGGAATGTGATCGGGGTCGCCGCGCCGGGCAAGAAATTCCGCCAGTTCCAGATAGCTGGTCCCTTCGCTGACATCTTTCCCCAGCAAGGTCATGGCGGAGGCGTAAAAGCGTCGCTTGCCCGGCGTTTCCTCTGCTGCAGTAGTGCGATCAAAGCGTTGCACGCAAAAGCTGTGGTGCCCTCCCTGCCCCAGGCGTTCAAGTTTCGCCGTCGGCATGTCGATGCCGGCCTGCATTGCCAGCCACCAGGCGACACCCTCCCAGGCGCCGATATCGCGGTCATCATCTGCGGCAGGAAATTTGGCAATCCACAAGGCTCCGCTCTTGTCGCAAAAGTTGGCCTTGGGGCGCGCGCCGCCCAGAGATGCGCCGGGAGCCACCAGCACGGCGAGCCAGCGCCGGAGTTGATCCAGGTTGTCGATATGCTTGCGCGTCAGCTCCCTGGCGATCGCCGCCAGCTCGGCCAGACTCGTTACCGGCGGGGCTGCCAGCGCTTCATTGGCCAGAAAGGTGTCGCTGTCCGAAAGGCGAAAGCGCAATGCCCCCTGCCGGGTGATGTCCTGCACACCGAGCAGAAAGTCCCACGCATAGAACGTGCGGGCGACTCGGTTTTCGTCTTTGGCCTGAAGTGCTTCACGGCGCCGCATCAGCGTTTGTCCCCAGCGATCGGGAGACGAATCAAGAAAGACGCCGAAGTTGCCTGCCTCGGGTTTGGGAAAGAACGGCCCGGCATCCAGCGTCAGTTGCGGATCGATGGCGAAGGCGATGTCCTGTTGCGTCAGCCAGGTCTTGTCGTAATGGAAGCGGACCTGACCACGGTCATGCGCCAGCGTGCCCAATCGCTGCATCGGGCACAGGTCGCAATCCAGCCAGACTTCGAGGGATTCGGTCATGTCCTTGCCTTTCGCGGAGCAGGCAAGGCCAGGTCTTGCAGGCGACGACCCAGCACATCGTCCCCCGCCACGATGGATAGATCGTTTTCCAGTCCGTAGATGGCAAGGATGCGCAGGTAAGTCCCCAGGGTGACCGAGGGGTCGCCCCGCTCGGCTTTGGCCAGCGTCGGGCGGGAAATGTTGGCACGCTCGGCGACAACGAGCGCGGTCAAGCGGCGGCGCAGGCGGGCAAGGCGCAATCGCTCGCCAAAGTCGGCAAGCAGCTTCGCTTCAGATGGGTACGCGAGGGGGGCTTTGCTGGGCATGGTGAAACCATTATCGACACCAAATCATAATATGTCAATAATGGTTTTCATTATGCACCGTCTTACCAGCGCCGACTTTTTCTATTCGCCCATCGGGTACGCAGCGACTTATTTTTTGCCGGCAGCTGTGGGGGGGACTGTCTCTTCGACCAGCTTGCCGTTTTTAACGACGATCAAGGGGGTGTGCGTCCGGGCTGCCAATTCGCGGGCAAATTGACGCGTGCCCGGTAGATATTGCGGAAATTCGCCAAGCCTGCATTCATAGCCAGCCGAGCGGCACGGCCCACAGATCA
>CAYNCH010000201.1:0-2306 GCA_964395815.1 uncultured Methyloversatilis sp. | reverse complement strand
CACGATGCCGCTGGTAAATGCCTGGCCGCAATGCTCGCGCAGACGGCGCAGCCCCTTGAAATCAGTGGCGCCGACCGTGGCCGCCGCTTTGACTTCGATGCCGATCACGGCCCGCAATGGCGATTCGAGGACGAAATCCACTTCTACCTGATCTTTGTCGCGGTAATGACTGATAAACCAACCCTCGGCCGAGAGATTGATGATTTTGAGCAGTTCGCCATATACCCAGCTTTCAAGGATGGCGCCAAAGCGCCCGCGCTCTTGCTGCAACCAGTCTGCGTTGGCACGCAGCAACGCCGCTTGCAGTCCGGCATCGAGAAAGTGGATCTTGGGTGCCTTGATCAGGCGGGAAAGTTCGTTGCGGCTCCAGGCCGGCAGGCGTCGAACCAGAAAGAGCTTTTCGAGGATGCCGATGTATTTTTCCGCGGTGTGCAGATTGAGTCCGATCTGTCCGGCAATCTGGCTCAGGTTGAGCAACTGCCCGGACAAGGTGGCCAGGATTGTCATCAACTGCGGAATCCGCGTGGCTTGGTCGATATTGGCGATATCGCGGATATCGCGTTCCACAAGGGTAGTCAGATAGGCCTGCGCCCACGCCTGCCGACGCCGGGCCGTGGGACGGTTGCGCATTTCCGGATAGCCGCCGGCAAGGACATGCTCGATCAGCGCTATTCCGACACCCGTACTTTTTTCGGTCTTCCGGGCCGGCCAATCGCAAGCTTGCGCCCGTTCGAGAAAATCCGGCACCCGGCCCGCGAGCTCGGCATTCGACAGGGGAAGCAAGGCATGGACTTCGATGCGTCCCGCGAGGCTGTCGGCGATGGTGGGCAGGCTCATCACATTGGCCGAGCCGGTCAGCAGAAAACGGCCTGGACGGCGGTCTTCGTCGATCGAGAGCTTCAGTGCGAGGAGGAGTTCGGGGGCTCGCTGGATTTCATCGATGATAGCCCGGTCGAGTTGCCGGATGAAGCCCTGCGGATCGGCGTGCGCCGCCGCCAGTCTCGTGGCGTCGTCGAGCGAGATGTAGGGCAGAGTTTCGTCGAACTTTCGTACGAGGGTGGTCTTGCCTGACTGGCGCGGGCCATTGATCAGGACAGCCGGGGTATCGGTCATCGCCTCTTGCAGAAGCGACAGAAGATGACGATGAATGATGGGAGGTGAGGATGGGGATGACATACCGTCCAATTTGCGCTTCGAGTTCGTCCATTATGCACTGTGAGGGCGGCCAATGTGCAGATTGACTACGCTGTTTTTCTCAGAACACTGCGAAACAGCGCCAACTGCCCGTCGGTGGTCGGCTGCCAGCCGAATTGCTCGGCGTAGGCGCGGGTGGCGGTGCGTTGCGGCAGTTGGCCGAGCCGGTAATCGTGTTGGTGCTGAGGGTAATCGGGGTCTGACCCCGATTTTCCATCGGGGGAGGGTAATCGGGGTCAGACCCCGATTTTCCTGCGGGTCCGAATCCGCTTTTGCCGGTTTTGTCGTGCGGTAAAAATCGGCGCTGGCGGGACGGCAATCCAACAGCGTCGGCAGGGTTGTTGCAATGCCGCGAAAGCGCGATAATTCGCGTCCGCCGGGCCTGCCCGGCTTTCTGCGATCATGACCAGCTACCTTTTCATCGTCCTCGGCGCTGTTCTCGTCAACAACGTCGTCTTTGTCCGTATTCTCGGCCTGTGCCCTTTCATGGGCGTCTCCAAGAAGCTGGAGACCGCCATCGGCATGGGCGCCGCCACGACCTTCGTGCTCACTCTGGCGAGCGCCACCAGTTATGTCATCGACAGCTGGCTGCTGATCCCCAACGACCTGATCTACCTGCGCACGCTGTCCTTCATCGTCACGATCGCGGCAATCGTCCAGCTCACCGAGCTGGTGATCCAGAAGACCAGCCCGGTACTGCATCAGGTGCTGGGCATCTACCTGCCCCTGATCACGACCAATTGCGCGGTGCTCGGCGTGCCGCTGCTCAATATCGGCATGCGCCACAATCTGGTCGAGTCGATGCTCTTCGGGGCGGGCTCGGCGCTGGGCTTCACGCTGGCACTGGTGATGTTCGCCGGCATCCGCGAACGGCTGGAGGGCGCCGATGTGCCCATCCACTTCCGCGGCACGGCCATCGCGATGATCACCGCGGGCATCATGAGTCTGGCCTTCATGGGCTTCGCGGGACTCGACAAATACCGATGATCGAAGCCATCCTTGTCATGGCCCTGGGCGCCGTCGTGCTGGGTGCCGCCCTGGGTTTCGCCGCGGTGAAGTTCAAGGTCGAGGGCGACCCGCTGGTCGAGAAGATCGACGCCATCCTGCCGCAG
>CAYNCH010000200.1:336-4195 GCA_964395815.1 uncultured Methyloversatilis sp. | reverse complement strand
TCGTCAACATGGGCGCCGCCGGCACCCCGCTGACCACCGGCGACAAGGCGCTGCTGTGCGTCGACGTCTGGGAACACGCCTATTACATCGACTACCGCAACCTGCGCCCGAAGTTCGTCGAGACCTTCCTCGGCAACCTGGTCAATTGGGAATTCGCCGAGAAAAACTTCGGCTGATCTCTTATCAATGGCGCGGGTAGTCAACTCATGACTATCTGGGTCGACGCCGATGCCTGCCCGAAACCGATCAAGGAGATCCTGTTTCGGGCAGCGACCCGCACGCAGACCGATCTGACCCTGATAGCCAACCAGATGTTGGCGGTCCCGAAATCCCCCTGGATTCGTGCGCTCCAGGTGCCCAAGGGCTTCGATGTCGCCGACACCGAAATCGTCCAGCGGGTGTCTCCTGGCGATCTGGTCGTCACCGCGGATATTCCCCTGGCATCGGAAGTGATCGCGAAGGGCGCAATAGTGATAACACCCCGTGGCGAAACCTACGATACCGGGTCGATTGCCGCAGCCCTGACCATGCGCAACTTCATGGACAGCTTGCGTTCATCGGGGGTCGAAACCGGAGGTCCTTCAGCATTCACAGCAGGAGACCAACGGGAGTTTGCCCGACAACTCGATCGCTATCTGGCCAAATGATCGAAGCATTGAGATTGCGCTGAACTTCAGCAGCCAACCCCGATACACCTTGCTCAGCCAAAAGAGAAAGCGGAAAGCGTCGTTTCCATGACCCGGTCGGAAAACACCCGCCGGCCGGCGTCTTCAACCGCCGCACCGGCGACGACCATCAACGGCAGCAGATGTTCTTCGGCACGCGGCGGATGGCACTGACGAGCGGAAGGTGCTTGCTCCCAAGCGATCAGTGCCTGATGGCGCTTATCCCGGGGCATCTCGACAGCCTGCATCAGCCAGGTATCGAACTCGTCCGAGATCGGACCGAAACGGGGATCGCCGTAGCCGCGCATGTTGTGGAAACTCATGCCGCTACCAATGATCAACACACCCTCGTCACGCAGCGGTGCAATCGCCCGACCGGCCTGAAAGTGGACCTCGGGATCAAGGCTCTTTAGCAAGGATAATTGCACGACAGGAATGTCTGCAGCGGGGAACATAAGCTTCATTGGGATGAACATCCCATGATCGAAGCCACGTGTGGCGTCCCCATGGCATGGCAAATTGGCCTGAACGAGTAGCTCACTGATCCGCGCTGCCAGTGCGGGCGCGCCCGGTGCGGGATATGTCAGTTCGTAGGTGTGTGGCGGAAAGCCGCGGTAGTCATAGATCAGTTCGGGGGTCTGCCCGCTGCTGACGGCCAATGAAGATTCCAGCCAGTGAGCCGAAACCATGAGGATGGCTTTGGGGCGCTGCGGCAATGTCGATGCCGCGCTGCGCAGAAAGTCGGCCATCTTGTACCAGGCGTCGGCCGGATGCCACGCCATGAAGAAACAGGGGCCCGCACCATGGGGCACGAACCAGGCAGGCATCCGGACTGCGTTTTCGGCATGCCAGAATGAAGCGGGAGTGCTCATCAGGAACCGTCCCGATCACGCTCCCCGCGTCAGGCGACGCGCACGCAGCCCGTATCTTCCTCCGCATCGGCAGATGGACCGGCAAGATCGCCCATCGCGTAGATGTTGAGGTACTTGAGGCTGATCACGCGCAGGCACGAGGACAGGTTCTTGTCGTTGGCGACGAGACAGCCATCGAGAACGCGCTCGATCAGGCGCGGCACGGTCAGCCCGCAGTCCTGGGCCATCGCCTCCAGCACATTCCAGAAGGCGCGCTCGAGCGCGACGGTCGTGCTGTGTCCATGCAGGCGAAAACCACGCTTCTCGGGAATGAACTCGTTGATCTGCGCGGTGGTGCACGAGTTGAACATGTGATCGAGAAAATCACGAGCCTCGTTGTAGATGGTCATCTCTCCTCCAGGGTGTTCTGCGCGACCGGCACGTGTCGCCGCGCTCGTTGGTCTGTTTGCAATAGATACTACCTCAGTCCATCGCCACCCACCTAAAGTTCGTCCCACGCGCAGCACCGTAGCACTCCATCGACGACTGTCCTCCCACCCCACAACAGGAGAAGGTGAAACGACATGGAATTTTTCAAGAAGACCCTCGACCCGATCATCGCGCTGGCTGCATTGGCCGTACTTAACATTTTCATGTTCCTGCTGATGGGTGCCTGGACCGTCGGCGGGGGCGAGACAATGATGACCGGGCTGACCGCACAGGCGGTGCTCGGCGAGGACCTGCAGCGCCTGCCGTTCTGGAACGTCGTGTTTCCGCCCGCCGGCGATTACTGGAAGATCTACATCAGCCTCGGCATGCTGTTCGGTGCCTTCGTCGGTGCGGTGTTGTCGAAAGAGTTCTACTGGCGCGTGCCGCGCCACCTGTCCGAATGGATCCTCATCACCATTGGCGGTCTGCTGATGGGCTTCGGCATCCGCCTCGCCTATATCTGCAACGTCTCGACCTTCTTCGGCCTGATGCCGGAGATGAACATGGGCGGCTACCTGGCAATGTCCGGCATCATCGCCGGCGCCTGGGTGGGCTCGCTGATCTACAAGAAAATCCTGGAGGGCTAAGCCATGCTGTCACCCATCGTCGAATGCGTCATCGCCTTCATCTTCGGCTCCGTGGCCGGCCTGCTGATGCAGCGCTCGCGCTTCTGCAACACCGCCGCGCTGCGCGACGCGATCATGTTCAAGACCTACCGCAACACCAAGGCCATGCTGGTGGCGATGATGATCCTCACCGTCGGCTTCACTGGCTTCATGAGCCTCGGTGCCGGCCACCCGTTGCGCTTCGATGTCGGCCTCAACACCTTTGCCGGCCTGTTCCTGTTCGGCATCGGCATGGTGCTGGCTGGTGCCTGCACGGTGTCCACCTGGGTCAAGACCGGCGAGGGCAACCTCGGTGCGTTGTGGGCACTGATCTTCACCTTCGTCGGCATGTTCCTGTTTTCGGTGGTCTGGTCCTCGAACTGGTGGCCGCCGGCACCGCAAAGCATGACCGGCCAGATCAATGCGTCCGCCCTGCAACTCGGCTTTTCCAACGCACAGACGCTGCAGGAAAAGCTTGGCATCCCGGCCATCTTCTTCGGCCTGATCCAGGCGGCACTGCTGTTCGCGCTCTACCGTGGCATCCTGAAGCGCGAACGCGCCCAGCACGCCGAGCACGAGAAGCATCAGAAGGAACACAAGAAGAAAGCGACATCCAATCCGGCGCAATCCGCCGCCACCGAAACCGTTTGAGGAGGAACACCATGGGACTGTTCGGCTCGAAAAAGAAAACTGAAGATGCCAAGAGCGGTGGCGAGGCCACGCTCAGCAACGGCTCCGTCATCAAGATCGCGCGCCAGGTCGATTGCCTGGGCGTCTCCTGCCCACGGCCACAGCTGATGACCAAGAAGGCGATTGGCGATATCGCCATCGGCGAAGTGATCGAGGTACTGGCGGACAACCCCTCGTCGGTGGAGGCCCTGCCGCCGATGTGCGACGAACTCGACGCGACCCACCTCGACACCGTCAAGGCGCCGAACTGCTGGCGCATCTACATCCGCAAGGACTGAGGCCATGTGGTCACGTTTGTTGATGCGACTGTTCGTCGCCATCGCCGCAGTGATCAGCGTGGGGGGGTATTTCTGGATGCTGTTCGCCCCGCCACCCGACTTGCAGGCGACACGCGACGGCGTACCTTACTTCAGCCCGCCAGTACTGCACCCGGTCAGCGGCGAAGCGATTCCCCTCGAAACACTGGTACGCCACTACAAGGGAGAGAAATGATGGCGATCGATCCCCAGCTCATGATTCACGGCGCCTTGTTCTGCCTGGCGTTCGGCGTCATCTATCT
>CAYNCH010000200.1:0-326 GCA_964395815.1 uncultured Methyloversatilis sp. | reverse complement strand
CGATCGCACTGGAGTGATCTTCTGCTCGGCCGGCGTAGTGCTCGCTACGGTCGCCTGCAGCGTCGGCTTCGCGCTGGCGGCCATGCCGGCCGAAAAAGTCGCGGCCGCCCAAGCGGCCGTACCGCCCGATAGCCTGCCGGATGTCGTCATCCCCGGCTTCGGCACCGTGAGCGTGATGGACCTGATGGGTTACTACATCGACAATCCGCCGGCACCGCCCAGTGCCGGCGGTGAGGCTGCCCCCGCGGCGCAGCGTTTCGGGGGTTGCTGACGATGCGTGTTGCACGGCTTTCCTGGCTATCCGCGTTAGGCACACTGGCACTGGC
>CAYNCH010000199.1:0-4199 GCA_964395815.1 uncultured Methyloversatilis sp. | reverse complement strand
ACATGCTCTCGGTGCTGATGCAGGTGTTCGTCATCTTCGCGCTGATCAGCGTGCTCTGGGTGATCTACGGCTACAGCCTGGCCTTTACCGGCGGGTCGGCCTTCATCGGCGGCTTCGACAAGCTGTTCCTGTCGGGCGTGACGGTGGAATCCCTGGGTGCGACCTTCAGCAAGGGGGTCTATATCCCTGAACTGAGCTTCGTCGTCTTCCAGGCTACTTTCGCGGCCATCACCACGGCGCTGATCGTCGGTGCCTTCGCCGAGCGCATGAAGTTCAGCGCCGTGCTGCTGTTCTCGGTGCTGTGGTTCACCTTCAGCTACCTGCCGATGGCGCACATGGTCTGGTACTGGGATGGCCCGGATGCGATCACCGATGCCGCTGCGCTGGAGAAGGTCGTCGCGGGTGCCGGTTTCCTGTGGGCCAAGGGTGCGCTCGACTTCGCCGGCGGCACGGTGGTGCACATCAACGCCGGCGTGGCCGGCCTGGTCGGCGCCTACCTGATCGGCAAGCGCGTCGGTTACGGCCGCGAGCCGATGACCCCGCACTCGCTGACGCTGACCATGGTCGGTGCCGCGATGCTGTGGGTGGGCTGGTTCGGCTTCAACGCCGGTTCCAACCTCGAAGCGACCGGCCTGGCAGCCCTGGCGATGGTCAACACGCTGGCCGCCACGGGTGCCGCGACGCTGTCCTGGATGATGGCCGAATGGCTGTTCAAGGGTAAGCCCTCGATGCTGGGTGCCGCTTCCGGTGCCGTCGCCGGTCTCGTCGCGATCACCCCGGCCTGCGGCTTCGTCGGCCCGATGGGCGCCATCGTCATCGGCCTGCTCGCCGGCGTGCTCTGCTTCTGGGGGGTCAATGGCCTGAAGAAGCTGCTCGGCGCGGACGATGCGCTCGACGTGTTCGGCGTGCATGGCGTGGGCGGCATCGTCGGCGCCATCCTCACCGGCGTGTTCGTCTCGCCGTCCCTGGGCGGAACGGGTGTGTATGACTACGTGGCCAACGGCGTCGGCGAATTCAACATGATGGCGCAGGTCACCAGCCAGCTCTGGGGCGTCGGCGTGGCGATCGTCTGGTCCGGTGTCGTCGCCTTCGTCTGCTACAAGATCGTCGATGTGCTGGTCGGCCTGCGGGTACCCGAAGATGAAGAGCGCGAAGGTCTCGACATCACGGCCCACGGCGAATCGGCCTACCACTACTGACCTACCGGCTCCTTTACCTCCCTCCGCTCTCACAGAGGATTCGGGCACCAGAAATGGTGCCCGTTTTTTTGGAAAAGTCGGCGCCGACGGAACGGCGCCGCGCCGCGCGAATCAGCGGAAGACGATGGTCTTGTTGCCGTGTACCAGCACGCGGTCTTCGAGGTGATAGCGCAGGCCGCGCGCCAGCACGGTCTTCTCGATGTCCTTGCCGTAGCGCACCATGTCGTCGGGCGAATCGGAATGGTCGATGCGGATCACGTCCTGCTCGATGATCGGGCCCTGGTCGAGCTCGCTGGTGACGTAGTGGCAGGTCGCGCCGATCAGCTTGACGCCGCGCTGCCAGGCCTGGTGGTAGGGCTTGGCGCCGACGAAGCTGGGCAGGAAACTGTGGTGGATGTTGAGGATCTGGCCGGGGAAGGCCGCGCAGATTTCCGGTGACAGGATCTGCATGTAGCGCGCCAGCACCATGGTGTCGCCGCGCGATTCCTCGTAGAGACGCTTGACCTCGGCATAGGCCTGCGGCTTGTTGGCGGCGGTCACCGGTACGTGATGGAACGGGATGCCGTGCCACTCGACGAAGCCCTTGAAGGTGTCGTGGTTCGAGATGACGCAGGGAATCTCGATGTCGAGTTCCTTCGACTGCCAGCGGGCCAGCAGGTCGTAGAGGCAGTGTTCCTGCTTGCTGACGAGAACGACGACGCGCTTTTTCACCGCGCTGTCGGTGATCTTCCAATCCATCTCCAGCTCGGCGGCAATCGGCGCGAAGCGGTCGCGCAATTCGCTGAGCATGAAGGGCAACGAGTCGGCCTTGATCTCGATGCGCATGAAGTAGCGGCGCGCTTCCTCGTCGGAATGGAAGCTCGATTCGAGCACCCAGCCCTGGTGCTCGGCGATGAAGCCGGTGACGCGCGCGATGATGCCGGTGCGGTCGGGGCAGGATGCGGCGAGCGTGTAGAAACGGTCGCGATGCATGTCAGATGCGTGCGGAGGCGGTGTCGATTTCGCGGCGCAGCTCGGCGTAGTTCATCGTCACCGCGAACTGCGGGAACTCGTCGATGACGTTCTGCGGCGGGTGGAACAGGATGCCGGCATGCGCCTCGCCGAGCATCGCCGTGTCGTTGTAGCTGTCGCCGGCGGCGATCACCTTGAAATTGATTTCCTTGAAGCGCTTCACCGCCTCCTTCTTCTGGTTCGGCATGCGCAGGTGGTAATTCACCACCCAGCCGTCGGCATCGGCTTCCATCTTGTGGCAGAACAGCGTCGGGAAGCCAAGCTGCGCCATCAGCGGCATGGCGAATTCGTAGAAGGTGTCGGACAGGATAATGACCTGATAATCGCGGCGCAGCGCGTCGAGAAAGTCCTTCGCGCCGGCCATCGGCCCCATGCTGGCGATGACTTTCTGGATGTCGGGCAGGCCGAGTTTGTGCTGTTTCAGCAGGTCGAGCCGGTACTTCATCAGCACGTCGTAGTCCGGCTCGTCGCGCGTGGTGCGGCGCAACTCGGGAATGCCGGTGCGCTCGGCGAATTCGATCCAGATTTCGGGAACGAGGACTCCTTCGAGGTCGAGACAAACCAGCTGCACGGCGAACTCCCTGAACAATGAATGGACTGAAATGAGCGGCGGATTCTACCCGGCGCTGTCGAGCGCCTCGTGGATTTCCAGCCAGCGCGACTCGGCCGCCTCGATGCGCGCCGCCAGCTCGGCATCCTGGCGGGCCAGGTCGGCAGCACGGGCGTGGTCGGCGTAGATCGCCGGGTCGGCGAGCCGTCCCGCCAGCGCCGACTTTTCGGCCTGCCAGTCGGCGAGCTGCCGGTCGAGCTTTTCGGCTTCCTTTTCGAGCTTGCGCCGTTCCGCCTGCGCCGACTTTTTGGCGGCGCGGTCTTCGAGGCGCTGCTCCTTGTCGGCCACCGCCGCCGCAGTGGCGGCCACGGGGCGGCTGGCGGCACGCCGCTGTGCGAGCCAGGCGGCATAGTCGTCGAGGTCGCCGTCGAAGGGCCGGGCCTGGCCATCGGCCACCAGCCAGAGCTCGTCGACGGTGGTACGCAACAGATGCCGGTCATGCGAGACGAGTACCACGGCCGCCTCGGTTTCCTGCAGCGCGAGGGTCAGCGCCTCGCGCATTTCGAGGTCGAGGTGGTTGGTCGGCTCGTCGAGCAGCAGCAGGTTGGGGCGCGTGCGGATCATCAGCGCCAGCGCCAGCCGCGCCTTCTCGCCACCCGAAAAGTTGCCGCAGGGGGCGTCGGCCATCGCGCCGCGGAAATCGAAGCCGCCCAGATAGTCGCGCAGCTCCTGTTCCCTTGTCTGCGGTTCCTGACGGGCGATGTGCTGCAGCGGCGACTCGTCCGGGCGCAGCCGTTCCATCTGGTGCTGGGCGAAGTAGCCGATCTTGAGGTGGCGGCCTTCCAGTCGCTTGCCGGCAAGCGGCGCGATTTCGGCCGCCAGCAGCTTGACCAGCGTCGACTTGCCCGCGCCGTTGCGGCCGAGCAGGCCGATGCGGCTGCCGGGGCGCAAGGTCAGCTGGATGGCGGACAGGAGCGCCGTCCCGCCATAGCCGACTTTTGCGTCTTCCAGTTGCAGGAGCGGATCGGACACGCCCTCGGGCTCGCGAAAGCTGAATGAGAAAGGCGTATCGACGTGGGCGGCGCTGATCTGTTCCATGCGCTCCAGTGCCTTGATGCGGCTTTGCGCCTGGCGCGCCTTGCTCGCCTTGGCGCGAAAGCGGTCGATGTAGGCATGCAGGTGGGCGATCTCGCGCTGCTGCTTGTCGTGCATAGCCTGCTGCAGCGCGAGCCGCTCGGCGCGCGTGCGCTCGAAGGTCGAGTAGTTGCCGCCGTAGAGCTTCATGCCGCCGGATTCGATGTGCAGGATCTGGCCGACGACCGCGTCGAGAAAATCGCGGTCGTGCGAGATCATCACCAGCGTGCCCGGAAAACTCTTCAGCCAGTCTTCGAGCCACAGCACGGCATCGAGGTCGAGGTGGTTGGTCGGCTCGTCGAGCA
>CAYNCH010000198.1:0-4205 GCA_964395815.1 uncultured Methyloversatilis sp. | reverse complement strand
CGAGGATGGCCTCGACGCGCTGCTGGTACTGCGTTTCGACTTCGCGCACATAGCGGAGCTGGGTGGCGTCGAGACCCGCGTTGTGCGACGGGTCCTGCTGCTGCGAGATCAGCTTGCCGTCCTGGTCGATGACGCTGACGCTGGCCGGATTCAGTTGCGGGACCGACGAGGACACCAGATGCACGATGCCGGCGATCTGCGCGCCATCGAGCGCCCGGCCGGGCTGCAGGCTGACCAGCACCGATGCGGAGGGCTTCAGGTCGTCGCGCAGGAAGGCGGTCTGCTTCGGGATCGCCAGATGCACGCGGGCGGCGCGTACCGCGCCGAGCGTCTGGATCGAGCGCGCCAGTTCGCCCTCGAGGCCGCGCTGGTAGTTGATCTGCTCGGCGAACTGGCTGATGCCGAGCTTCTGGTTTTCCATCACCTCGAAGCCGATCAGGCCGCCCTTCGGCAGGCCTTGCGAGGCAAGTCGCAGACGCACGTCATGCACCATGCCGACCGGTACCATGATCGCGCCGCCCCCCTCGCTGTACTTGTAGGGGACGTTCTGCTGCTGCAGCACGGTGACGATCTGGCCGCCGTCCTGGTCCGACAGATTGGCGAAGAGAACGCCGTAGGGCGGCTCCTTCGTCCACAGCCAAGCCCCCACGAGCAGGGCGATTGCCAGGGCGATGCTCGCCATGAGGGTCAGTTTCTGGCGGGCACTGAGCTGGGCAAAGGCGCTCGGGCTGAGCGGAAAGGGGGCGGCGACGGTTTCGGCCATGTTGCGTGAAGTATCCTCCGAAAATGCTCACGGATTGTGGCTTGCCCTAGCAAGACGGGTTCCAGCAAGCAGCGGCAAAAATTGCCGCCATTTCGGTTATTGTTTTGGCCGTTTATTTGCCGTATCGCCGCCGCCGACTTTTTGCGAACATCGCCCGCCATGAGCTCGTCCCCGAATAGCCTGTCCCCCAGCTCGCCCAATTTGCCCAATTCGCCGGACTCGCTGGTCGAGATACCGACCGACCCGGCGCGGCTGGCGGAGGCCTTTCGCCTGTTCAACCAGGTCTCGGAGGAGCTATCGACTGCCTACGGGGCGCTGGAACGCCAGGTCGAGGCGCTCGCCGCCGAGCTGGCGGCCGCCAACGGCGCCCTGCGCCAGCAGTATCAGGAAAAAGCGGCGCTGACCGACCGGCTGACACGGCTGCTCGAGGCGCTGCCGGCCGGTGTGGCGGTGCTCGACCGGGAAGGCCGGCTCGATGTCGCCAACCCCGCGGCCGACCTCCTGCTCGGCACGCCCGCGCTGGGCATGGCCTGGACCGAGATCGAGAAAAAATGCCTGACGCCGACCGGCACGGCCGGCGAGATGCAGATCGGCGACCGGCGCGTCGCCATGACCATGACGGCACCGGATGCCGGCGGCGGCCGCATCGTGCTGCTGCACGACATCACCGAGGCGCACCGCCTCAAGGAGCAGGCCGAACGCAACCAGCGCCTCGCGGCGATGGGCGAGATGGCCGCCCAGCTGGCCCACCAGCTGCGCACGCCGATCGCCGCCGCGCTGCTCTATGCGGGCAACCTCGCCAATCCCGACCTGCCCGAGACCAGCCGCGTCGGCATCGCGCAAAAGACCGTCGGTCGGCTCAAGCACCTCGAACGCCTCATACAGGACATGCTGCTGTTCGCCCGCGGCGAGGTGCTCGGTCGCGAAAGCTTTGCTGTCGACGACCTGCTGGGCGAACTGGCGCACACCTTCGAGCCGCTCGCCCGGCAACGCGGCGTTGTTTTCGAGCTCGCGTCCGCGCCGCACCTGACGCTGACCGGCAACCGCAAGGCGCTGACCGGCGCGCTGACCAACCTGCTCGAAAATGCCCTGCAGGCGGTGGGCCAGGAAAGCCAGGGCGGGCAGCCGGGAAAAGTCGGCGTGGGCGTGACGGCGACCGAAGAACTGATCGCCTTCCGCGTCGCCGATAACGGCCGCGGCATGCCACCCGATGTCGTCGATCGCCTGTTCGAACCCTTCTTCACCACCCGCGCCGAAGGCACCGGCCTTGGCCTCGCCATCGCGCGCGGCGTGGCGCGCGCCCATGGCGGCGGCATCGATGTCCGTTCCGAGCCGGGCATGGGTACCGAATTCATCTTCACCGTCGGCCGCGCTGCGGCGGACGCAAACCTCGCGGAGCCGAGTTGATGGCAAAACATGCAATGAACATCCTGGTCGTCGAAGACGACGACGCGCTGCGCGATGCGCTGCTGATCACGCTCGAAGCGGCCGGTCACCAGGCGATCGGCGCCGACGGGGGGCCGGCGGCGCTGGCGCTGGTCGAGAAGCAGGCGTTTCACATGGTGATTTCCGACCTGCGCATGGCACCGATGGACGGCCTGCAACTGCTTGGCGAACTGCGTGCGCGGCGGCCCGGCCTGCCGGTGCTGCTGATGACGGCATTCGGCGACGTCGACAAGGCCGTCGCCGCGATGCGCGGCGGTGCCTGCGACTTCATGCTCAAGCCCTTCGAGCCGAAGGCGCTGCTCGACCAGATCGCCCGCTATGCGATACCGCCGGCCGCCGAGGGTGTGATCGCGGCGGACGCGCGCACCCGCGAAGTGCTGCTGCTCGCCGCCCGCGTCGCCAAGACCGATGCGACCGTGCTGCTCACCGGCGAATCGGGCACCGGCAAGGAAGTGTTCGCTCGTTACATCCACGACCAGTCGCCGCGCGGCAAGGGCGCCTTCGTCGCCATCAACTGTGCGGCGATTCCCGACAACCTGCTCGAAGCCACGCTGTTCGGCCACGAAAAGGGCGCGTTCACCGGCGCGCAAAGCGCGCAGGCCGGCAAGTTCGAGCAGGCCGACAAGGGCACGCTGCTGCTCGACGAGATCTCGGAAATGCCGCTTGCCCTGCAGGCCAAGCTGCTGCGCGTGCTGCAGGAACGCGAGGTCGAGCGCGTCGGCGGCAAGAAGCCGGTACCGGTCGATATCCGCGTCCTGGCCACTTCCAACCGCGACATGGCGAGCGAGGTCGCCGCCGGCCGCTTCCGCGAGGACCTGTACTACCGCCTCAACGTGTTTCCGCTGGCGATCCCGGCGCTGCGCGAGCGTCCCGGCGACATCGTGCCGCTGGCGCGGCATTTCCTCGCCATGCACGGCACGCGGCTCGGCCGTAGCGCCCGATTGTCGGATGGTGCCGCGGCAAAACTTGCCGCACATGCCTGGCCGGGCAACGTCCGCGAACTCGAAAACGTCATGCAGCGTGCCCTGATCCTCGCGCCTGGCGATATCGTCGAGGCCGAGCATCTGCTGTTGCCGCCGTCTGCGCTGGCGGCGGTTCCGGCCGCCGTGCCGCCGCCGCCCCCTGCAGCCGTCATGCCGGCGCCGACTTTCAGCCTGCCGCCCGAGCCGCTGCAACCTGTTGTTCCGCCAGCGATTCCGGCCAACATGAAGGACCTTGAACGTCAGCACATCCTCGAAACGCTGGCCAAGGTCGGCGGCTCGCGCAAGAAGGCGATCGAACTGCTCGGCATCTCGGAGCGCACGCTGCGCTACAAACTGGCCCAGTATCGCGAAGAGGGCTACCTCGGCGATGATCGGGAGTAGCTTTCCGGCACGCGGTTTGCTATAAACAGCGCATGGCAATCGATACCCGCAACCTCGAACAAATGCTCTCCGAACTGCGCGCGGCCAGCGCCGTCGCGCAGGGCAAGCCGGCGGCCGCCGCGCAGAACGCCGAAGGCGCCGATTTCAGCCAGGCACTCAGTTCCGCGATCGACCAGGTTAATGCCGCCCAGAAACAAGCGCAACAGATGGCGCAGGGCTTCGTGGCCGGCGACGAGAATGTGAATTTGCAGGATGTGATGATCAACCTGCAAAAAGCCAGCCTGTCCTTCCAGCAGATGGTCCAGGTGCGCAACAAACTCGTCAGCGCCTATCAGGACGTGATGAACATGCCCGTTTGAGGGCATTTCAGGCAGTCTCAAATAGCACCGTAAGTCTTTAAAAAAACAGGGAATTAATGATTCTCTGGGTATCTGGCTGTTTCTTGCTGTCTCAGTCACTTGTGGTTATGGAATTTGTATACCCGCACCCATAACACCCTCGTCACCCTGCTTGAAGCCGCCGACAGCAATAGCCTGACAGCCGATGCTTTCGCACGTGCCTTGAACGCTGCCAAAGTCAAAAACCTTACAGCAATATAAAGATCCTAAACAGCTTGGGTTATCGTCTAAAAT
>CAYNCH010000197.1:0-4230 GCA_964395815.1 uncultured Methyloversatilis sp. | reverse complement strand
CCCGAATGATGTTCAGCAGTTCATCGGATTGCCTGGAAAAAATGGCGGCAATGTCCTCGAATTCGCCACGGCTTAGCTCGATGCGCAGATCGCGATAGTGGATGTGGATGTTTTCTTCCATATCCAGAAACAGGTTGCGATGGCGGGGCTTGCCAAGAATCTCGCCGCGAAAAAGAATCCTTTTGATCACACCCATGATTGGTTTGTCCTGAGATGCCGAAACGGTAAGGAGCCAGCACTTGGCTGCGCATACGAAAACCAGCGCATCGTACTATCGTACATTGCGGTGTGCGACAGCTTTTATCAGAATGCGGACAACGCTGGTGCGAAAAAAATTGGCGGACATGTCGGTAAAGCTTACAAGTGATCGTCCCGTTGGCAGTATGCTTTTCCGGTCTATTCTTAGTGAATTGATTTATTGGATTATTCGGCGTGATCTGTAGCATGGTCCGCAAGTTGCTTTAAGTGCGCTGAGAGTTAATTTCGAAATTGCAGGAGCTTTGCCATGAAAAAGAATCTTTTTGCCCGTCTGTTTTCCGCTGCCGCGTTGATGCTGGGTGCGGGTGCTGCCTTTGCGGTTCCCATCAACGCTACTGTGGGCACGGAGGTGGGGGTTACCTACAATGCTACGGGGCTTTATTCGTTCCAGACTTATGGTGGAAATCTTGGTTATGAGAATAATTGGGGTGGGATGGACGGGATGCTCGTTACCGTTACTTTCGCAGACGATACCTACAATTCGGGTACATGGTCGAGTATCGATTTCGACAGCGGGTCGGCTTCAGGTGCTGGATGGTCCTTGGTGATGGATGGCAACACAAACTGGGGGCCTTGGGTGTTCAGCAATACTGGTAATCAAGCCATCACGGGTTTGATGATCGAGGGACGCCCGGGTCTTACGGTGTTCGATTACCAGTTATTGCAGATGCCAAAGAACAGTCCGAATTCAAGCTACGGCGGTAATGTCGCCGATTTCAATAGCAATTTTTCTGATGGAGTCGATGGCCCGGAAGGTTTGGCGGTAGCGGCCACCTATCGCGATCAACTGCAGGTGGGCGGGGTTTTCTATGGTGACCTTTACCTTACTCTCGAGCTTGGTTTTTCCGGTGCAACCGGTACCCAGCGCGTTGGTTTGCAAAGCGGTGAGATTGTGAAATTTGCAAGTGATACAGATAACGTGATGGCTATTCCCGAGCCCGGCGCGCTGGCATTGATGGGCCTGGGGTTGGTCGGTCTCGGAATTACGCGTCGCCGCAAATCCTGAATCCCGGGTTGCTTTCCTTTCCGGAAAAGGCGCGGCAAGTCCGCGCTTTTTTCGTCGACGCAGTGCCGTCCCGCCAGCGCCGACTTTTGCGCTAATCTGCGTACACCCCTTCAGCGAACAGGCACATCATGACGGACACTGATAATGGAGACGATACGAAGCACGCGCTCGGCAAGCTTGCGGAATCCGATCAGGCGCTGATCCGCGTCGTCGAAGACCTGATCGACACGCTGATCCGCAAAGATCTGCTGCATTTCACCGACCTGCCCGAAGCCGCTCAGGCCAAGCTGCTTGAGCGTCGTACCTTACGGCGATCGGTCAGCGCGCTCAACCTGTTGCGCGATGAAGATGACACTGGGTTGATTTAAGCCGCATCTCCGGCTTTTTTAGCAATCGCCGCAATTGCTGCGCAGCAACAGCAGTGGCCTTATTCTGACTATAAGAAAAAGTGACTGGCGCTTATGGGTCGGGCCCATTAGAGTTTGCTCATCTGCTCGGCAGGGGCATGCAATGACTGCCGAAACCGTTTCTCCACTCCCTCTGGCGTTTGCCAGTTTGGCCCGCCCCCACCTGAAAATGGGGGCGGGGTTTTTCTTCCAGAAGGGTGGTAGCGGCTGGCAGACAAGACAATAAAGCCGTTACTGGTTGGCCGACAAGGAGGGAATTTATGGAAATGGGTCGCATCACGCTGTCGCAGTTCATGAACGAAGCGCAGCGCAAGATTCCCGGCGCGACCGGGGATTTCACCGGCCTGATCAACGACATTGCCACCGCGAGCAAGATTATTGCCAACCAGGTCGGCAAGGGCGCGCTGATTGCCAGCGGCAAGGATCTCAACCAGAAACTCGAAGCCATGGCCAACGAGGTCATGCTCGAAGCGGCCAAGGCTACCGGTCATTTGTCGGCGATTGCCTCGGAAGACACGGAAGGCATCAATGCCGTCCAGCCGCGTGGCAAATACCTGCTGGTGTTCGATCCGCTCAACGGGTCGGGCAACCTCGACATCAACTTTCAGTCGGGCACGATCTTTTCGATCCTGCTGGCACCCGACCAGAAGCGCAAGGCGAAGAGAGAGGACTTCCTGCAGCCAGGCGCCGAGCTAATCTGCGCTGGCCTCGTGCAGTATGGTGCCTCGACACGCATGATCATCACCACCGGTGATGGGGTCGATGGCTTTACCCTTGACCGGGAGATCGGTGAGTTCGTGCTGACCCACCCGAAGATGACGATTCCCACCGCGGCCAGCACTTTCGCGATCAATGCCTCGAATGAAAAATACTGGGAACCCCCGGTGCGCCGCTACGTACAGGAGTGCATGGCGGGCAAGGAAGGTCCGCGCGGCAAGGACTTTGGCATGCGCTGGGTCGCTTCCCTCGTCGCCGAGGCCTACCGCATCCTTACCCGCGGCGGGGTGTTCCTCTATCCGCACGATGAACGGACTCGCGACCAGGGGGGGCGCCTTGGCCTGATCTACGAGGCCAATCCGATCGCCTTTATCATCGAGCAGGCGGGGGGGGGCGCGATCACCGGCCGCAATCGCATCCTCGACATCAAGCCTGCCGAACTTCATCAGCGCGCACCTTTCATCTTCGGTTCGAAGGATGAGGTCGATCGCCTGCACCGCTATCACCAAGAATACGTCGAGGGCAAGGATCTGGACAGCTACGATATGCCGCTGTTCTCGTCGCGTTCGCTGTTCCGCTGAACCCATTTCTTTTCATTCGGAGACGATCATGTCGGTCAAGCATCCCATCATCGCGATTACCGGCTCCTCGGGAGCGGGCACGTCCACGGTCACCAAGTCCTTCGCGCACGTATTCCGTCGCGAGAAGATCACGGCCGCCATCATCGAGGGCGACTCCTTCCACAAGTACGATCGCAAGTCGATGAAGGAGGCCGCCGCCGAGCAGGCCAAGCAGGGCAACAACCACTTCAGCCACTTTGGTGCCAACGCCAACGAGCTTGAACTGCTTGAGGCCTTGTTCAAGCAATACGGCGACAACGGCACAGGCAAGCGCCGTTATTACCTGCACAACCACGAAGAGGCAGCACCATACAGTCAGGAGCCGGGCACATTCACGCCCTGGCAGGATCTGCCGCCCTCTGACGTACTCTTCTATGAGGGCCTGCACGGCGGTGTAGTGACCGACAAGGTCAACGTCGCCCAGCATGCAGACCTGCTGGTGGGTGTGGTGCCGATCATCAACCTCGAGTGGATCCAGAAGCTGATCCGCGACAAGGGCGCGCGCGGTTACTCCACCGAAGCGGTGGTAGACACGATCCTGCGCCGCATGCCGGACTACGTGAATTACATCACCCCGCAGTTCTCGCGCACGCACGTTAACTTTCAGCGCGTACCGACCGTGGATACCTCGAATCCCTTCATCGCCCAGGACATCCCGTCGCCGGATGAAAGCTTCGTGGTGATCCGCTTCGCCAACCCGAAGGGCATCGATTTTCCCTACCTGCTGTCGATGATCCATGACTCCTTCATGTCGCGTCCCAACGTCATCGTTGTGCCCGGCGGCAAGATGGAGCTGGCGATGCAGTTGATCTTCACACCGATGATCCTGCGCCTGATGGAGAACAAGCGCCGTGCCATGGCCCTGTAGGATCCCCAGGATTATCGATACGATTTACCTATACCCATAACCTTGCAAGCCGGGTTTCGCGGATAATCGCGAATTCCCCGGGGAGGAGCTTCTATGTCTGCCACTTTCAGTGATTTCGAGCCGCCTGTCTTCAACAATCTGACCAGCGCGATCCGCGCGCTGGCGATGGACGCCGTCCAGAAGGCCAATTCCGGCCATCCCGGCGCTCCCATGGGGATGGCGGAGATTGCCGAGGTGCTGTGGAACCACCACATGCGCCACAACCCGAACAATCCCAAGTGGGCCAACCGCGACCGCTTCGTGCTCTCGAACGGCCACGGCTCGATGCTGATCTACGCGCTGCTGCACCTGACC
>CAYNCH010000196.1:0-4235 GCA_964395815.1 uncultured Methyloversatilis sp. | reverse complement strand
TGAGTTGTCGCGGATCGATCATGTTTTCCTGACGCATAGTCATCTCGACCATATCGCCTCACTGCCTTTGCTGGTCGATAGTGTTGGTGACAGGCGTGAACGCCCCTTGACGGTATATGCACTGCCGGCAACCGAGCAAGCATTGCGGATGCATATTTTCAACTGGATCATCTGGCCTGATTTCACGGAAATTCCCGCGGCGGAAAAGCCGTGGCTGCGGTTTCAGTCGATCGAGACCGGTCTTGCTGTGGAACTGACAGGGCGAAAGGTTTTGCCTCTGCCGGCAGATCACACTGTTCCTGCGGTGGCCTATGGCATCGATTCTGGCTGTGCCAGCCTCGTTTTTTCCGGTGACACAGGACCGAGCCCTGTGCTTTGGCAGGCTGTCAATTCCATCGAAAATCTCAAGGTTCTCATTATCGAGACGGCATTTCCGGACAGGGAATACAGGGTCGCCCAGGCCTCGCGCCATCTCTGCCCAAGTTTGCTCGTTGCAGAGTTGCGGCAACTGCATTCCTGTCCTGACATCTACATAACCCACCTCAAGCCAGGGCAGGCGGAACAGACGATGGCTGAAATTGAAAGCAGCGCCGGGAATTTTCGCCCCCGGATGCTGCTGAACAATCAGGTGTTCGACCTATGAGTGCGATATTGAACCCGACATCAGTCAACCCGGTTGGCGAGATCAACGCCGGCGAACTTGGCAGTCGCCTGACCTTTTTCAAGAATCTGCAGGCTGTCACCAACAAGATCCACGCCACGTCGAATATCGACGAGATCATGCTGGAGCTGTCGCAGGATATCTGTGCCCTTTTCAATGCCGATCGACTAACCATTTATGCCGTCAGCGAAGACAAGACCTCGATCGTTTCCAAGGTCAAGACCGGGCTGAATTCCTTCAAGGATCTCCGGTTGCCGATTGCTGACCAGAGTATTGCCGGCAATGTGGCTCTGTCGCGCAAAATCGTGAATATCCGGGATGTCTATGACGAAACGGAACTGAAGGCGATCAATCCCAATCTGCGTTTTCTGCAGGAAGTTGACAAGCGGACCGGTTATCGCACCAAGCAGATGCTGGTCGGTCCGATCGTCGATGTGCAGACCGACGAACTACTCGGTGTCGTCCAGCTCATCAACAACAAGGCGGGAGCTCCCTTTGCCAGTGTCCAGGAAGAGGGCATCAAGGGCCTGTGCGAAACCCTCGCGATCGCTTTTGCTCAACGCAACAAGCCCGCCCAGGCCATCAAGACCAAGTACGATCATCTGGTGCTGGATGCCGTGGTCACGGTGCAGGAGATGGATCTGGCAAGCAAGTCGGCGCGTCGCAAGAACATCGATGTCGAAGAGGCGCTGATCACCGAGTTCCAGGTCAAACCCCCCGCCATCGGTGCCGCGCTGGCCAAGTTCTTCGGTGTTCCCTATGAACCCTACAAGTCGGATCGTATCAAGCCGATCGACTTGATGAAAAACCTGCGCCGCGAATATGTGGAACAGAACGCCTGGCTGCCGATCGAGGATACCAAGGAGGGCATCCTCATCCTCTGCATGGATCCGGAACAGGTGAAGAGTTCGCGGGTGGTCAACAACGTCTTCGCCAAGAGCAAGATCGTTTATCGCGTAACCACCATTCGCGAGTTTCGGCAGACGGTCGACCAGTTTTTCGGCAGTGGTGGTGCCTTCGCGGATGACACCGATGTGGGCGACCTGCTGTCGGCCATGGACGAGGGCGAAATCGATGGCGAAAGCGGTAGCGACGATGTCTCGGCCGCCGCCGATAACGAACTCGTCAAACTGGTCAACAAGATCATCATCGACGCCTACCAGCAGAGTGCTTCCGATATCCACATCGAGCCCGGAATCGGCAAAGACAAGATCATGATCCGCTTCCGCAAGGATGGCTCACTCCAGAAGTACATCGAGATACCGCACAGCTTTCGTAATGCGCTCGTCGCGCGTATCAAGATCATGTGCGACCTTGACATTTCTGAAAAGCGCAAGCCTCAGGACGGCAAGATCAAGTTCAAGAAATTCGGACCGCTCGATATCGAGTTGCGTGTTGCCACCTTGCCGACTGCGGGCGGTATTGAAGATGTGGTGATGCGCATTTTGAATGCAGGTGAGCCTATCCCCCTTGACAAGCTGGGCCTGCTGCCGAACAACGAAGAGCGCCTCAAGTCATGTGTTGCCAAGCCTTACGGACTTTTTTTCGTCTGTGGCCCGACGGGTTCCGGTAAGACGACTACGCTGCATTCGGTTTTGAAATTCCTCAATACGCCCGATACCAAAATCTGGACGGCCGAGGATCCGGTCGAGATTACCCAGCGCGGATTGCGCCAGGTGCAGATCAACAAAAAGGCCGGCCTCGATTTTGCGACGATCATGAGAGCCTTCCTGCGCGCTGACCCGGACATCATCATGGTGGGCGAGATGCGCGACGCCGAAACCACCGGCATCGGTATCGAGGCTTCGCTGACCGGCCACCTGGTATTTGCCACACTGCATACCAACAGCGCCCCCGAGTCGATCATCCGTCTGCTCGACATGGGCATGGATCCGTTCAACTTCGCCGATGCGCTGCTCGGTATCCTTGCGCAGCGCCTGGCCAAGCGCTTGTGTGTCAAGTGCAAGGAAGCGTATCACCCGGGGCCGGACGAGATGAAGCATTTCCTGACGGAATACTGCGAAGAACTCGTGAACACGGAAACCTTCAAGCGCGAGGGTAAGGCCGCCTATGAGGCGATCTACAAGGAGTGGTCGAAGAAATACGCTGACGACAAGGGGCAGTTCACTTTCTATCGGCCCAGGGTGGTAGGTGAAGACGACCCCCGGTGCGATGCCTGCGGTGGTTCCGGTTACAAGGGACGCGTCGGCCTCCACGAACTGATGGTCGGTACCGATGGCGCAAAGAAGCTGATACAGGAACACGCACGTGTTGCCCAACTGGTTGCACAGGCGCTTGAGGACGGCATGCGGACCTTGAAGCAGGATGGCATGGAAAAAGTGATGCAAGGCATCACCGACATGAAACAAGTACGTGCGGTCTGCATCAAGTAGCAAGCCATCAGGAGAGAGGCATGGACTCGATGGATGACCTGTTCAGACGTCTGGAACAACTCAATGAAATCGGCGCGGCTCTTTCCAGCGAGCGCGATATCGATCGTCTGCTTGAAAAGATCCTTGTCGCTGCGAAGACCATCACGCACGCGGATGGCGGAACCCTGTATCGCATGACCGAGGATGGCCGGGCATTGCGTTTCGAGATCGTTCGCAACGATTCGCTCGGCATTGCGCTGGGGGGCAGCTCGGGAAATCCGATTGGCTTTCCCGATCTGCCCCTGCAGAGGGAGGATGGTGCCCCAAACGATTCCCTGGTGGCGGCCTATGCCGCCATTCACGACCGGACGGTCAATATTGCCGACGCCTACAGCGAAGCCGGTTTCGATTTTTCCGGTACGCGCAAGTTCGACGAGCGTACTGGCTACCGTTCCCGGTCCTTCCTGACGGTGCCGATGAAGAACCACGAAAACGCGATCATCGGTGTGCTGCAATTGATCAATTCATTGCAGCCAGGCACGCAGAGTGTCGTCCCCTTCTCGCAGGCCGAACAGCGACTCGCCGAGTCGCTCGCTTCGCAGGCGGCGATTGCTCTCACCAACCGTCAGCTCCTCAGCCAGCTGGAGGTGCTGTTCGAATCTTTCATCAACCTGATCAACCTGGCGATCGACGAGAAGTCGCCCTATACCGGGGGACATTGCCAACGGGTGCCTGTCCTGACCATGATGATTGCCGAGGCCGTCAATACCACGGTGGACGGTCCTCTGGCCGCCTTCCGCATGTCGGCCGATGACCTCTATGAGCTGAAAATCGCGGGCCTGTTGCACGATTGCGGCAAGGTGACGACACCGGTGCATGTCGTCGACAAGGCCACGAAGCTGCAGACGATCTTTGATCGCATCGGCCTCATCGACACCCGCTTTGAGGTCATCAAGCGCGATGCGCAAATCGCCACGTTACGCAAGTTGCTGGATATGCGTGACAAGGTTGATCCGGAAGCGGAAGCTGCCAGCTGGGCCGAATACTGGCGCGAACAAGGTGAAATGGACGAGGAGCGTGATTTCCTGCGACGAGTGAATACGGGCTCCGAGGCGATGAGCATTGACGATCAGCAGCGCGTAAGAGACATCGGAGTACATCGACGTTGGCGCAATCTTGCCGGAGTCGATGCCGATTTTCTG
>CAYNCH010000195.1:0-4267 GCA_964395815.1 uncultured Methyloversatilis sp. | reverse complement strand
GATGCCTATGCCCTCTACAGTCTCGGCTTCATGCTGCTGCACGGGCAGGGCGTACGCCGCGATGCGAAGCAAGGATTGCGTCGTCTGCGCCGTGCCGCCGTGCTGGGTGAGATGAATGCCCAGTACGAACTCGGTGCCGCCTATTACCGCGGTACGCTGGTCGAGCGCAATCTGCGCCTGGCGATGAAATGGCTGCGCATGGCGGCCGGCCAGGGACATGCGCAGGCGCGTGCGTTTCTCGAACGCATCGGCCGCGGCCGGTCGCTCAACTAACGACGCCGCGTCGACCTCGGCCATGCGCCGGTCAGCGAAGCTCCGGTCGGTGCGTCGGACGTTTCACGTCAGGCTTTTTTCAGGCGAATCCGCGCGGCGAGGCCGCCGCCTGTGCGCGGCTGCAGTTCCAGACGACCGCCCTGGGCGCGGACGATACGCTCGACGATGGCCAGCCCGAGTCCCGCACCGCTGGCGCCGGTACGCGCTGCTTCGCCGCGCGTGAAGGGCTGCTTGAGACGCTCGACCGCCTCGGGCGGGATGCCCGGACCGCGATCGAGCACGGCGATCTCGACGTGGCGCCCCGTGTCGGCAAGATCCAGTTCGACCGGTGCACCGGCGTGGCGCAAGGCATTCTCGATCAGGTTGATGATCGCGCGGCGCAGCGCCTCGGCGCGGGCCGCGACGCAAAAGTCGGCGTTGGCCGGACGGCGGAAGACGATGCGTTCGCCGTAGCGGGTCGCGATTTCATCGAGCAGGGCGGCCAGGTCGACCGTTTCGCGTTGCGCGGTGCTGGCCGGGCGCGCGAAATCGAGGAACTGGCCGATGGTGCGGTCCATCTCGGCGATGTCCGCCTCCATGCCGGCGCGCGCTTCGGCATCGGCGACCGACAGTTCGGTTTCCATCCGCAGGCGCGTCAATGGCGTGCGCAGGTCGTGCGAGATGCCGGCCAGGAGCAGCGCACGTTCTTCCTCGATCGGACGCACGATCCGATAGACGATCAGCCACGCGCCCGCCAGCGACAGCAGCAGCACGGCGCTGCCCCAGCCGAGCCACTGCCAGGGGAAGTGGCGGTCGAGGCGCTCGCGCGGCATAGCGAGCCAGAAATCGCCGTCCGCCCCTTCGAAGATCCGGAACCGCACGAACAGGCCGGATTCGCCGTTCAGTCCGAAAGCGAGCCGGGTTTCCGGGCCGAGCTGTTCATGCAGACGGAATTCGATGCGGCGCGTGAGTTCGCGTGCCGGCGGCGGGGTGATCTGGTCACCGGCGTCGGCGGGATAGACGCGCACGCCTTCCCGATCCGACAACTCGGCGAGCAGTTCATGGCGATGCTCGGGATGAGCGGCCAGCAACGCCGCGCGCGTGAGATTGGTGACGCTGGCGACCATCTGTGCCAGGGCGCGGGAACGGCGGTCCAGTTCGGCTTCCTGGAAGATCGCCAGCCAGGCCGCCACCGCCAGCAGCATCAGCGTGGCGATCAGCAGGAAGGCGCGCCAGAGCAGGCTGTGGGGCAGCAGTCGCAAGGCTCAGGCCGCATCCTTGCCGTCGGGGACGAACACGTAGCCAAAGCCCCAGACGGTCTGCAGGTAGCGCGGCTTGGCCGGGTCGTCCTCGACCAGCTTGCGCAGGCGCGAGACCTGCACGTCGATGGCCCGGTCGAACACGCCATGTTCGCGGCCGCGGGCCAGTTCCATCAGCTTGTCGCGCGACAGCGGCTGGCGCGGATGCTTGAGCAGCACCTGCAACAGGCCGAACTCGCCGGTGGTGAGCAGGGTGATGGTGTCGTCGCGGTCCAGTTCGCGGGTGGCGAGGTTGACCGTTACCTTGCCGAAGCGGACGGTTTCCTGTGCCGTTGCCGGGGCACCGGCGGGCGGCGGCGCACTGCGGCGGCGCAGTACGGCATGGATGCGGGCCACCAGCTCGCGCGGATTGAAGGGCTTGGGCAGGTAGTCGTCGGCGCCGAGTTCGAGGCCGACGATGCGGTCGATGTCGTCGCCCTTGGCGGTCAGCATCAGGATGGCGATGCTGCTGGTTTCGTCGCCCTTGCCGCGCAGGCGGCGGCAGATCGACAGGCCGTCCTCGCCGGGCAGCATCAGGTCGAGCACGATCAGGTCATACAGTTCGCGTTCCAGGGCACGGTCCAGTCCGGGGGCATCCGCCACGGCCTTGACGGCGAATCCCTGTTCGCCGAGATAGCGTTCCAGCTGGCTGCGCAGGCGCAGGTCGTCGTCGACGACCAGGATCTTGGGTTTGCGGGTTTCGTTCATGGCGCGAAGGATACTGCCGTTTGGCACAGGGTCCTTGCCGTGTCCTTGCCGGGTCGTTGCCAGATGTTGCGGAGGTGGCCGGATGCAACGGATTGTTACAAAGCCTGCCTTTGGGTGCGCCGGCAGCGCCCTAAAATGCAGGCATGAACAAATCCGCCCGTCTGCTCGTCCTGTCCGGTCTTGCCGCCATCGCGTTCAGCGTCGGCGCGCAAGGCTTGCCGCCGGCGCCACCTCCCGGGGCGCCGGACCGGCAGGGCATGATGCAACGGTCATGGGGTGATCCGTCCGCTGCCGATCGCGAGCGCTGGCGCGAGGAACGCCGCGAACGCCGCGATGCCTGGCAGCATATGAGTCCGGAAGAACGACATCGTTTGCGACGGGACATTCGCGACGCTGGCCAGGCCATCTATCCGCGCCATGGCCTGCGCGGTCGCGATTAGCGATTAGCGCGTATCCCCAGTCGCTTCCCACTTTCCCGCTTTGCCGATCATCGGCTGGTCTCCCAGTCGTGCGCATGCAGATGCGTGTGCAGCGCGCCGCCGTGACGATGCCGGTGGTGGTGCGCAAGGCGCGCTTCTTCCATCAGGGACATGTCGGCGAGCGCTGCGGCGACGGGGCCGTCGTACAGCAAACGCCCGCCGTTGCCCATCACCAGGCAGCGGCTGCCGAGCTCGGCAGCGAGCGAGAGGTTGTGCGTGGCGGCAATGACGGTAATCCCGGTATCGAGCAGCAGGTCGATCAGCCAGCCGACCGTCGCCGGGTCGAGACTGGCCGAAGGCTCGTCGAGCAGCAGCAGGCGCGGTTCGACGGCGAGCAGGCAGGCCAGGGCGAGCTTCTGCTTCTGGCCGCCCGAAAGCAGGAAGGGCGGCTGGTCGAGCACGGCGGCGAGATCGAGTGCGGCGGCCCAGCGCTCGACGCGTGCCTCGGCATCGGACAGACCGAGCTGGCGCGGGCCGTAGGCGATTTCGTCGCGCACGGTCGGGTTGAACAGCATCGCCTCGGGGTGCTGGAACAGCAACGCGCATTCCTGGCGGAATTGCTTTGCGAAGTTCCGTCCCGTCAGCGCCGACTTTTGCAGCAGCGTGCCGCGATAGCTTACCGAGCCGGCCTGCGGGAAGACCAGACCGTTCATCAGTTTGAGCAGCGTCGACTTGCCGCAGCCGTTGGCGCCGAGGACGACGATCTTGTCGCCGGCGCGAATTTTCAGCGACAGCCCGTCGATGACCGGTTTGTCCGGCTCCCAGCCAAAGACGACGCGATCGAGCTCAAGCATCGAAAGCGCCTCTGGAGCGCATCGCCAGCGCCACTTCGGTCGACTGCGCCTGCGCCTTGTCGAGCAGCGCGATCGCCTGCGCGCCCGCCTGATGGCGGCGGTCGATCAGGCGTGGCCGGGTGAGGTTGCGACTGGCGAAGGCGAGGCGGCAGTCCTTGAGCATGCTTTCGAAGCCGCGCGTCTGTCCCAGGGCGAGCGTGGCGAGCAGCGTCGCCGTCGGCCAGCCGGCCAAAGCCGCGAGCAGATTCACCCGTGCGACGAACCAGAAACCGAGGAAGACCATCAGCAGCACGCGCAGGTTGGCGAGTACCAGCCAGCCGGTGTCGACATTGCCGTGCCATAGCCCGACGAGGACGACGCCGAGGCTCACCGACAGGTTGAAGGCGAGGATCGCCAGCAGGCTGCGCCGGAGGATGCGCCAGCGTTCCCCGCCGGCGCACAAAACGGCGGCGGCGAGGCCGAGCGCGAGCCAGCGCGGATCGTGCACAAAAGTCGGCACGGGCAGGACGGCGAGGTAGAGATACAAACCGTGGCGGGGCTTCATGCGGCCCATTTTCGCATCCGCGCATAGCGCCACACCAGCAGCGTCAGCGCCGCCTCGCCGATGCCGATGAAGGCGTGCGGCACGAGAATTGCCGGCAGCGTGATCGCGATGCCGAAGGGGAAGAACAGCGCTGCGCCGTCCGGCTTGTTTGCGATCAGCGGCTGGATGCCGAGCACGAGTGCGACCAGCGTG
>CAYNCH010000194.1:0-4272 GCA_964395815.1 uncultured Methyloversatilis sp. | reverse complement strand
CGCTCCGCCGGCCTCGCTGCTCGGCACCTTGCAGCGCGACATGCTGGAGCTCGTGACCAGCCGAGAGGTAGCGCCCGATGCCACATTCCAGGTGCACGACTGTCATGGTGCGTTGCGCGAGGCCGAGGTGCTGCACGATCGCTTGCTCGACCTGTTCGAACGTCTGCCCGGCTTGCAGGCTTCGGAGATCCTGATCCTGACGCCGGACATCGAAACCTACGCACCCTTGGTCGAGGCTGTCCTGACAAACGCCGAGCCGGCGTTGCGCATTCCCTGTGCGGTGGCCGATCGGCCTATGGCCGCCGCGCCCCTGTGGCGGACCTTGCAGCGCTTGTGTGTGGTGGCGGGAGGCGAACTGGATGCCGAGAGCGTGATGGCCTTGCTGGAAGAGCCCGCCCTGGCGCGCGCTTTCGGCATCGAGGCCGGCGATTTGCCCTTGCTGCGCGATTGGGTCGCACAGGCGGGCATCCGCTGGGCCGTGGATGGCCGGGCGCGACGCCGTCGGGGCTTGCCTGCCGAAGATGCCCATACCTGGCGCGCCGGTCTGCGCCGCCTGCTGCTGGGCGTCGCGCTGCCCGATGAGCCTGAACACTTGTGGCAGGGCATGCTGCCGGCCGGCGGCTGCGAGGGCAGCCGGGCGGTGCTGCTCGGGCTGTTGATCGATTTTGCAGAAGCCGTGTTCGACCTCGCCGGAAAAGTCGGTACTGGCGGGACGGCGGCGGCTTGGTGCGAGACGCTGTCTGCCGCCTTGGAACGCTTCCTGCAGCCCGGCGAGCAGGAAGAAGGGCAGATGCAGCAGTTGCGCACGGCACTTGCGACGCTGACGCAGCGTGCCAGTGATGCGCATTGCCTGGCGACGCTGCCGCTGTCCGTGATCTTGCGCGAGCTTGATGCGTTGCTGGCCGGGCAGGGATCGGCGCAGGCTTTCGCCGGCGGGAACGCGACCATCGCGGCGCTGCAGCCGGGCAGGCCGTTGCCGGCACGCGTGTTGTGCCTGGTTGGCATGAACGATGGTGCCTGGCCACGGCCCGCGCCGCAGCCGGGCTTCGACCTGCTGGCGCGCCATCCGCGTCCCGGTGACCGCAACCGGCGCGGCGAGGAGCGTCATGCGCTTCTGGAAGCCTTGCTCTGTGCCGGCGACGCGCTCGTCATCACCTATACCGGGCATGACGCCCGCAGCAATGCCGAACTGCCACCCGCCGTACCGCTTGCGGAAGTGCTCGATACGCTGCAGTCCATGACGGGTATCGAGACGAAGGATTTCGTGATTTCCCACCCGCTGCAGCCTTTCGCCACCGCCTATCAGGATGGCCGGGATGCCAGATTATTCAGTTACCACAGTCACGGTGATGTGGATCGTGTGCATGGCAGTCAGATACCGGAAGCTTTTCTTGCACGCGCGGCCATGGGTGCCGAAGCACCGCAGGAAAATATGGTCGAGCTTTCCCGATTGCATCGCTTCTTCAGTAATCCGGTACGTCACTTTTTGCGCGAGCGACTCGGCATTCACCTCGAGGCGGGCGAGGAGCTGCTCGACATTCATGAGCCCTTCGTGCCCGATAAGCTCATGGAATACCGCCTGCGCGAGGCCTGTTTCGATTTGCGCCAGATCGGTACCGATGCGGCGGAAATCTCAGCGCTGCTGCATGCCCGCGGCTGGCTGCCTCACGGCGTGGCCGGCGAACTCGTCCATGCCGCCGCGCAGGCGGAGTCCGACAGCCTTTGGCGGCGTGCCCGGCCCTGGAATGACGTGCCGCGGATGAGTCCTGCGACCGTCGCTTTTCATGCGGATGGTTTCGTGCTGACAGGGCAGCTCGATGGCTTGACCGCTGCCGGGCTCTGGCGGGTGCGGCACGGTCGCACGCGGGCATGCGACCGGTTGCGTTTGTGGATCGACCATCTGGTGCTGCAGGTTTGCGCACCGGCCGGCGTGCCGCCTGCGAGCGCACTGGTGGCGCGCGATGGCGTGCTGACGCTGCCGCCCGTGGATCAGGCCGTGCAACTCCTCACCGACCTCCTGGCGATCTATCGCGAAGGCCAAACCACCGTGCTGCCCTTTTATCCCGAGAGTGCCTGGGCCTGGTTGCAGACTGGCAAGCCGCAGCGCGAGTGGGCCGGAGACAGCTACCACGGCTGGCACGGCGAGCGCGATGACGCCTATGTCCGATTGTCGCTGCGCGATCGCGACGACGATCCGCTCGGCGAAGGCTTCCAGATCCTGGCGCGGCGTATCTTCGCGCCGCTGCAGGCGGTGTGCGCGGACGGCGACGATGACTGAGCATCCTCACGTTCATTTCGTGCCTCTCCAGGGCCCTTTCGACATCGCCCTGTCCGGTACGCGGCTGATCGAAGCGGGAGCGGGCACCGGTAAGACCTGGACCATCGCCACGCTGGTATTGCGGTTGCTGCTCGAACACGAACTGCCGGTCGGCCGCATTCTCGTCGTGACCTATACGCGTGCGGCGACCGCTGAATTGCGGGCACGGATCCGCGCGCGACTGGTTGGGGCGCTGATGGCGTTCGATGCGGGGGATGCCGCGGAGCCTTTCCTCCGCGATCTGCTGGCACGGCACATGCCGTACCGCGATGAAGCAATGGCGCGGTTGCGACTGGCGATCGAATGCTTCGACGAGGCGGCGATCTACACGATCCATGGTTTTTGCCAGCGGGCGCTGGCCGAAACGGCTTTCGAGGCGGCCTATGGTTTCGAACGCGAATTGCTGGCCGATCAGCAGGAACTGCTCGACAGCGTGGCACGCGATACCTGGCGCCGCCTGATGGCCGAGGCGACACTTCCCTGGGCACGCTGGCTGATCGAACAGATCGGCGGCCCTGAGGAACTGGCGCGACGGGTGCGCGATTATCTCGGTCGCGGTTATGTCAGTACGGCTGTGCCAGCCGCCCCCGAACGTGCCATCGCCGAACACGACTTCGCGGCTGCCTGCGCATCTGTGCGCCGCGTGTGGCGGAGCGACGCCCAGACCATTCTTGCCCTGCTGGACAGCCCGGGCATGAAACAGACGCATTACAGCCTCAGGCAGAATCGACTGCGTGCCGAGGCCATCGAAGCCTTCTTCGGCCAGAGCGTCGTCGTTGCGCCATTGCCGAAGGGTCTGGAGTTCTTCGGAACGGAAAAGCTCGTCGCTGGCACGAAGAAGGGCCAGCCGACCCCCGAGCACCCTTTCTTCACCGCGATGGATGCCCTGCTGGCGAGTGCTGCGGCCTATGTCCAGGCCTGCGATGCCGAAATGCGCCGGCTGGTGCATGACTTCCTCCATGCGGCACGAGAGGAGTTGAAGGTACTGAAACGTCGCAATGGCCAACAGACCTACGACGACCTGCTGGCCGAGCTTGCCGAGGCGCTGCGCGGCGCGGGCGGTCCCGCCTTGATGGTCAGCCTGCGTCAGCGCTATCAGGCGGCCCTGGTCGATGAGTTTCAGGATACCGACCCGCTGCAACTCGAGATCTTCAGCCAGCTTTTCGGTACCCAGGACCATCCCCTGATATTCGTCGGCGACCCCAAACAGGCGATCTATGGTTTTCGCGGTGCCGATGTCTTCGCCTATCTTGCTGCGCGGCAGCAGGCGGCTGCCGGCTATGCGCTACTGGAGAACCGGCGATCCGATCCGCCATTGCTGAACGCCTTCAATGCCCTGTTCGATCGGGCGCGCCCCTTCCTGCTAGACGCATTGCCCTACGATCCGGCCATGCCCGCCTGGATGGCACGTAAGTCGTTGCGGATCGATGATGATTCGGCGCCATTCACGCTGTGGTCGATGGTGTCGTCGCCGGACAGCAAGCCGATGGCGAAGGACCGGGCGTTACCGCTCGTCGCTGCCGCGGTGGCGGACGATATCGCGCGCTTGCTGGTCCTGGCCGGTGAAGGACGGGCGCAACTCGACGGCAGTCCCCTTACGGGCGGCGACATCGCAGTGCTGGTTCGCAAGCGCCGGCAGGGTGAAGCGGTGCGGCAGGCATTGGCCCGGCGCGGCATCGCCAGTGTGGCCATGGGGGGCGGCAGCATCTGGCATAGCGACGAGGCGGAAGAGTTCGAGCGGCTGCTGCTGGCGGTCGCTGCGCCGGCACGTTTGGGACTGGTGCGCGCGGCGCTCGCCACCGTACTGTTCGGCGCAACCTCGACGCACCTGGCTGAGTGGCACGATGATTCCGATGCCTGGAGCGAGCGTCTTGATGCTTTCCATGCCGACAACCAACTGTTGCGCGAGCGCGGCTTCATGGCGATGTGGCACCGCTTGTTGCGTCGGGAAGGCG
>CAYNCH010000193.1:0-4284 GCA_964395815.1 uncultured Methyloversatilis sp. | reverse complement strand
CACGAAGCTGGGCCAGGGGCCCTTTTCCAGTTCATCAAGCATGGGGGTGGCGTGAGGCTGTTTGGCCATGTTGTCTCCTCTTACGTGGCTGTTGGGGAACCGTACGCGTGGCGCGCGTCCAATCCCGGATTTTCGTCAATTATCAGGTCAGCACCTATCGGCGCACCATACCTCCGGCAGGTAGACTAACTGCAATCGATGGGTTAGGGGAACCTACCCGGATGGAGTAGTGATGCACCTCCATCCGGTAATGGTTTCGCATGGTCTTGCGATGCGATAGTCCGACCCCATCTCTATTAGCATCATATTACATACAGATCATATTGAATCGTGGACAAGATTACCAGCCTCGACAAATTTCGGGTACCCGTCGGCAATCAGGAAATTGAATTGCAGCAGATCGAGTTTGAGGCGGGCGGTGTTCCCGTGATGCGCTTGCGCATCCGCGAACACCGCCGCTTCACCATTTTCGATATCGATCCGGTAACAGCCGGTCACTGGGGTGATCTGATGGCTGAATGGTCGCGTCGGCAATTGGCCGCTGCAGCTGAGAGCGAGTCCGCAGCGCAATGAGCGGGGCCGATGTTGTCGATGTGCAGTTTTCCTTGTCTGGACGCGCCTTGCCGGCCGACTATGCCGAGTTGCTCTGGCAGGAGCTGCTCAAGATCCTGCCGTGGTTGCAGCATGAGGAAGGCATTGGTGTCCATCCGATTACTGGAGTGAGCCACGGAAATGGCGAGTGGTATCTGTCCCGTCGTTCTCATCTTACCCTGAGGCTGCCGCAGCATCGTGCCGATGCCGCAGCCATGCTGTCCGGCATGCCTCTGTCGCTGGCTGGTCATGAAATTGTTCCCGGCCATCTCTCTCGGCGCGAGCTGCGCGAAACGCCAGTGATCTACGCAAAATTCGTCGCCATGCGTCCGGCGAGTGACACCCCGATTGATGAAGTCGATTTTCATGCGGCGTGTCAATCAGAGTTCGAACGCCTCGGGATCCGGCCTAAGATGATCTGTGGCAAGCCGCAGAGATTGAGAACTTCAGATGGCTTGCTTTCCGGCTTCAGTCTCATGCTCTATGAGCTGGAGAGTGAGGCGAATCTGAGACTGCAGTACGAGGGCCTTGGTGTGGGTCGCTCGCATGGTTGCGGGATTTTCGTTCCGCACAAGTCAGGCACTGCGCTGGAAAGATAGAATGTTTCAAATGAACCAGTGGCTCCCCAAGCAACGTCAATTCAACCATACGAAAAAAGGAGGAAAGCATGAGCATCGTCATTAATGGTGTCGAGAAGGAAGTGGACGACTACGGTTATCTGCTCGAGCCCGATTTCAGCGAAGAGGCCGTGACTACATTTGCCGCCGCCGAGGGTCTGGCGCTGACCGGGCAGCACTGGAAAATCATCAACTACCTGCGCGAAAAGTTCAAGGAAGATGGTCATACCCCGAATGCGCGCAATCTGATCAAGGGACTGCAGGACGAGGCCGACATGCCCGAGGCCGACAACAAGCTGATGTTCGACCTGTTCCCCGATGGGGGGGCCGCCAAGCAGGGTTGCCGCCTTGCCGGCCTGCCGCAGCCCAAGGGCAAGGGCGGTTACTGATTCCCTGAAAAGTCGGCGCCGGCAAGACGGCGGCATGCGCTCTACGGCGCCGCTCCAAAAACATCATGGCCATTCGCCTTAAAACCAAGTTTCATACCCAGGGCCAGCGCTCGCCCGCAACGCTGGCCTCGGTGGTGGCCGTGTTGGCGTGGAAGCTTGCCATCGAATCCATCAAGCGGATGCGCAAGGCCGACTACGATATCGATGCCGGGCAAGCCTACTTCGATTTCGTCTGCGAGTTTTTGGCTTTTCTGGCGATCTGCGCTGACCGGATCGCCTATCGCGAACTGGACGAGGCCGAACGCATCGAATTCACGACCGGCCTGGCGCAAAACATCGCGCGCTTCGTCGAAGAAAACAACATCATGTTGCTCGGTGCGGCGATACCCGGAGAGTCGCGGCGGCATTTCATCGATCTGTTCAATCGCCGCAGTGCCGAGTATGCCGAGTTCGATTACAACGAGCAGGGTCCCGACTTCGGCTTCAAACGCTTCTTCGCCGCCTGCCTGCGTGACGTATTGCCGGAGAAGGACAAGCTCTGGGTCGTCGATCAGGCGATGGATATCGAGGCCCCCGAAGCGCTGAAGTCACTTGAAAAAACGCTTGACGGCCTCTTTCATCCCGAGTCCGCGCAAAGCCAACGCCGCCAGGATGTGCGCGGCAGCATCGATTGAAGGATATTTTTAATGCCCGGACCTTTTGACCTCTCCGATGTTGCGGCCTATGCGCGCTGGCGCGAAGAAAAGCTCGATACGGCGCCGACCCGTCTTGACGATATCGTCGTCTCGGTCAACGACCCCCGCACGTTGTCCGCTGACGAACGCCGCCGTATCGTCGAACTGAGTGCGCGCTGCAACATGGCGGTCTATGTCGGGCGGACGGGAGGCGATCCGGACAAGGACATCCCGCGCCTGCTCGGTGAACAACTCGGTCTCAAGACGCTCGATGGTCACTGGCTGACCGATAGCGACGGGATTTCGCCGCTGTCTGTCATCGGCGCCGAGGAGCGGGGCGAGCGCAAGGATTTCATCCCGTATACCGACAAGCCGATCAAATGGCATACCGATGGCTATTACAACACTCCGGAACGGACCATCCGTGGCCTGATGCTCCACTGCGTGCAGAGTGCGGCGACGGGGGGCGAGAACCAGTTGCTCGATCACGAGTTGGCCTACATCGCTTTGCGTGACGAGAACCCCGACTTTATCCGCGCGCTGTCGGCGCCTGCGGCAATGACCATTCCGCCGCGCATGGACGAGGACGGCGAAGCGCGTGCAGCACAGTCGGGCCCGGTGTTTTCCGTGAATGCGGATGGCACGCTGCACATGCGCTACACCGCGCGTACCGTGAGCATTATCTGGCGCGAGGATGTGATCACGCAGGCCGCCGTTGCTGCACTGGCGAAACTGCTGGCGCTGCCGACACCCTGGACCCTGCATGGCCGCCTGGAACCGGGTATGGGACTGGTCTGCAATAACGTCCTGCACGACCGTAGCGGCTTCACCGAGACCGCCGAAAAGCGCCGCCTGCTCTATCGCGCACGCTATTACGAGCGTGTGGCGACCACCTGACTCGCGCGCGTCCTGCTTCGTTCCGGTCGATATAATCGGGCGTTGTTCTGAGCAGGAGCCGTTTCGACATGCCGCATCTGTCCCTCGAGCTTGAGCGCAAGCTGACGACCGCTGTCGAGCGGATGCCCGCTTTTCCGAAGAGCGTGCAGACCATCCTCGAACTTACGCGCAACATCAACTGCCTGCCCAAGGATCTGGTTAGCGTGGTCGAAAAGGACCCGGTGATGACGATGAAGATCCTGCGCGTCATCAACTCGGCCTATTACGGCTTGCCCAACAAGATCACCTCGGTGGGGCAGTCCGTGGTGTATCTCGGCATCAACACCATCAAGAACCTTGCCTTGTCGTTCGCTGCCGTCGGCATCCTGCCGCGCTTCAATACCACCAGCTTTGACATCCAGCGCTATCTTCTGCATTCGCTGACGGTCGCTGCCGTCGCACGCATCCTCTGCGAAAAGCATGCACGCGCGGAAGTGGATCCGACCGACTGCTACATCGCCGGGCTTCTGCACGACTTCGGCAAGGTGGTGTTCGCCCAGTTCATGTCCGGAGATTTTCTCAATGCGCTGGCGATTGCCGCGGATGACGGCAAACCGCTCTACGTTGCCGAGCAGGAGGTGATCGGCGCCGACCATGCTTTCGTCGGTGCGCTGCTGGCCAAGAAGTGGCAGTTCGCCGAAGTGCTGGTTGATTGCATTCGCGATCATCATCACGAAGATGCCGAACCATCGGCGATGCTCGATTGCCTGCGCATGGCGGACATGATCTGCCGCAAGCTGGCTTTCGGCGATGCCGGCAATCCCTGGCGCGAAGAGGAACTGGCCCGCATGCCGGTGCGCTTCGGCACCGACGTCGAGGGCGTGGTGGCTTCGCTCGGCAGCCTCGAAAAGATCGTCGCGGATGCGCAGTCCTTTGCCCAGATCGGCACGGAAAGGTAGCCTGTCATGAAAGTGAGGATGTGGGGCGTACGCGGATCGATTCCCTCGCCCGGACCACACACGGTCCGCTATGGCGGCAATACCACCTGTATCGAGGTGCGCAGCGACGATGATAGCCTGATCATCCTCGACGCCGGCACCGGCATCTTCCCCTTGGCACAGGGACTGCTCGCACGGC
>CAYNCH010000192.1:0-4291 GCA_964395815.1 uncultured Methyloversatilis sp. | reverse complement strand
TTGTGAGGCGCGACGCGGAGTCCGCGACGTTCAGGATCCCCTCGTTCCGCCTGGACCTGTCGCTGGAGGCGGATCTGATTGAAGAGATTGCGCGCATGCACGGCCTGGATGCGATTCCGGATGTGATGCCCGATCTGACGGCGGTGTCGACGCTGGACGACGGCCCGTTCTACGCGCGGGCGCGGTGCCGGCAGGTGTTGCTGGGAATGGGGTTCTCCGAGGCGATGCACTACAGCTTTCTGTCGGCTCAGGAGCTCAATGCGTTCGACCGGCGCGAGGAGGCTCGGCGTGCGGTTCTGCCGAATCCGGTGAGCGCCGACTACGGGGTGCTGCGCGATTCGCTGCTGCCGCAGCTGGCGGGCTCCCTCGGCCGCAACGCGTCGCGGCAGGTGGAGTCCGCGGGTCTTTTTGAGATGGGCCGGGTCTTCTTTATGGGTGCCGACGGCAAGCCCTGCGAAGAGGAGCGCGTTTCGCTGGGGATGATGGGGCCGTTCGGGCGGACGGCGATCGACCGGCGGCGGGCGGTGTCGAACGAAGAGGCGATGCTGTGGCTCAAAGGCGCGGTGGAGACGCTGGCGGCGGCGCTGCGGGCGGGCACGCTTGGGTTCGCGCCCTGTGAGCATCCTGCGATGGAGGCGGGCTGGGCGGTGGAGATCGCGCTCAACGGCGAGACGGTGGGGCGGATGGGGCTGGTGTCGGCGGCGGAGTGGCTGCTCAACGGATTCGAGGAGCGTTCCGGGGTCCTCTGCGACCTGGAGTCGGTGCCGGAGGAGGCGCTGCAACTTGATGATGCGCGCGCAACTGCGGCCTTTCGCATCCTCCAGGAATCGATCACCAATGTCGGCCGTCATGCGCTGGCGAACCGCGTCTGCGTGACGATCGAGCGGAGCGGACCGGTCCTGTCGATGCAAATCGTCGATGATGGCATCGGCTTTGCCCCGGAGGTGGTGCGCGAGCGCAAGACCTTCGGCCTGATGGGCATTCGCGAGCGTGCCCTGATGTTCGGCGGCGAGGCGCGTATCGACAGCCGGCCGGGAGCGGGCACCCGTGTCGGTATCCGCATTCCACTCAAGCAGGAGCCGCAATGATCCGCATCGTAATCGCCGACGACCATGCCATCGTGCGCCAGGGGCTGCGCCAGTTGCTGGCGATCGCGCCGGATCTCGAACTGGCCGGCGAGGCGAAGGATGGCTGGGAAGTCCTCGAACGCATCCGCGCGGGCGGTTTCGAGCTGTTGTTGACCGATCTGTCGATGCCTGGTCCGAGCGGTGTCGATCTGGTCAAGCGCGTCCATGACGAGGTGCCGCGCCTGCCGGTGCTGGTGCTGTCGATGCATGACGAGGCACAGATCGCTACCCGGGCGATCAAGGCCGGCGCGCGTGGCTACCTGACCAAGGATAGCGAACCCGAGACGCTGCTCGCGGCGATCCGCAAGGTGGCGGGGGGCGGACACTACATCGATCCGGAGCTGGCGTCGCGTCTTGTCTTCGGCCGGGAGGGCGACGGCGAGGGCCGCGCGCCGCATGCCTGCCTGTCGGATCGCGAGTATCAGGTTTTCCTGCTGCTGGCACGCGGCATGAGCATCAACGACATCGCCGCCGATCTGCATCTTTCCGCCAAGACCGTCAGTACCCACAAGTTCCGCCTGATGCTGAAGATGCGTTTCGAATCGCTCAGCGAACTCGTCCGCTATGCCTTGCGGCACGGCCTGATCGAAGGGTGAGTGCGTGTAGGGAAATCCCTACCCCAAATTAATACTTGATTTAGCTAGTCAAGAAATATTTCCCGATTTCACCGGACGGCCGGATGCACCACTATCGTGGCATCCCGCCATGCGCCCCAGGTCATGGCGTCCTGGAATTCGCACCGCCATTTCCCAAGGAGAGACCCATGTTCAAGAACCTGAAAATCGGCATCCGGCTCGGCATCGGCTTCGGCCTGGTGCTGGTCCTGCTGGTGACCATATCGGCCCTCGCTTACCAGCGGCTCAACGACCTCAACCGGGAAATTTCCGACATGGTGAAAGACAAGTTCGTCAAGACCGTACAGGCGAACGACATCATCGACGCGATCAACGCCATCGGCCGCATCCAGCGCAATGCCGCGCTGGCGAAAACGCCGGAGGAACTGACACGCGAACTCGATCGGGTAGTCGAACAGCGCAAGAAGATCGGCGACAACCTCGACAAGCTGACGGCGACGATCCACTCCGACGACGGCAAGGCGATCCTGGCGCGCATGATCGCCAGCCGCCAGGCTTATGTACCCCTGCAGGAAAAGTATGACCAGTTGATGCGCGCCGGCCAGCGCGATGAGGGGGCGGCGCTGCTGATGGGCGACTTGCGTCGCGAGTTCAACGTCTATCTGAAAAACGTCAACGACCTGATCGCCTTCCAGACCGAACTGATGAACAAGACCGGCGTGGAGGCCGACCAGGCCGCCGCGGCGGCCCAGCAGCTGATCCTGGCGATGGCCATCGCCTCGCTGCTGATTGCCATCGGCTTCGCCTGGTGGGTAACCCGCTCGATCACCCGTCCGCTGGCCGAGTCGGTCGCCGCGGCGCACAGCCTGGCCGACGGCGACCTGACCGTGAAGATCGATGTCGATAGCCAGGACGAGACCGGCCAGCTCAAGCAGGCGATGCAGAACATGGTTGGCAAGCTGTCGCACATCATCGGCGAGGTGCGTGGTGCGGCGGATGCGTTGTCGTCGGCCTCCGAGCAGGTCTCGGCGACGGCGCAGAGTTTGTCGCAGGGGGCGTCGGAGCAGGCGGCCTCGGTGGAAGAGACGACGGCGTCGATGGAACAGATGACGGCGTCGATCAACCAGAACACCGAGAACGCCAAGGTGACGGACGACATGGCGACCAAAGCCGCGGCGGAAGCGGCGGAAGGCGGCGACGCGGTAAAGGAGACCGTCGATGCGATGAAGCAGATCGCCGACAAGATCGGCATCATCGACGACATCGCCTACCAGACCAACCTGCTGGCGCTCAACGCGGCGATCGAAGCGGCGCGGGCTGGCGAACACGGCAAAGGCTTCGCCGTCGTGGCGGCGGAAGTCAGGAAACTGGCGGAACGGGCGCAAGTCGCGGCGCAGGAAATCGGCGCTGTCGCCGGTTCGAGCGTCAAGCTGGCCGAAAAGGCGGGCCACCTGCTCGACGAAATGGTGCCGACCATCAAGCGAACTTCCGACCTGGTGCAGGAAATCGCCGCCGCCAGCGGCGAGCAGAGCGCCGGCGTCGGCCAGATCAACGGCGCGATGGGTCAGCTGAACCAGGCGACGCAGCAGAATGCCAGCGCCTCGGAAGAGCTGGCGGCGACCGCCGAAGAAATGGGCGGTCAGGCCGCGCAGCTGCAGGAGCTGATGCAGTTCTTCCGGGTTGGCGACAGCGACGCAAAAGTCGGTGCCGGCAGGACGGTGAAGCCTGGCGCGCAGGCGGGCATGGCGCGCGTCAAGGCGGCCGTGCCGTCACCGGCGGGGCGGGGCGGGATGAAAGCCGCGCCGGCGGAGAGCAGCGGCGACTTCGAACGCTTCTGAGGAGAATCGAATGGACACGCAGACCTTGCCCGTCAAGCCTCCGGCCGCCGTGATCGCCAAGCTGGCCGCCGATGGCGATGGCGCGCAGATACGTCAATACCTGACTTTCCAGCTGGCCGGCGAGATGTATGCGCTGCGCATTCTCAACGTCAAGGAAATCATCGAATACGGCAGCCTGACCGAGATCCCGATGATGCCGCGCTTCATCCGCGGCGTGATCAACCTGCGCGGCGCGGTGGTTCCCGTGGTCGATCTCTCGGCGCGCTTCGGCAACCCGCAGACGGAGGTGGGCCGGCGCACCTGCATCGTTATCATCGAGGTGCGCGACGAACAGGAGGGCAATGGCCGCCATGACATCGGCGTGGTGGTCGATGCCGTCTCGGAAGTGCTGGAAATCCCGGCGACCGAGATCGAGCCGGCACCGAGCTTCGGTGCGAAGATCCGTGCCGACTTCATCGAAGGGATGGGCAAGGTCGACGGCCGTTTCGTCATCATCCTGGATATCCGGCGCGTGTTGTCGGTCGATGAAATGGCCATGCTCGCGGGCGTCGCGGAGCACGGCGAACCGGCTGCGGAGACCAGCGCGCACTTCGGCTGAAGCGGATTCAGACCAGCCAGAAGACCGGCATTTCGGGCGCGTACACGAGTTCGTAGCCCAGCCGCAGGTTGGGAAACTGCAGATGGCTGGCGAGCGCGAGGTCGTGTTCGGCGATCTCGCGCGTGGCGCGGCGGATGGCATTGCCGACCGATT
>CAYNCH010000191.1:0-4304 GCA_964395815.1 uncultured Methyloversatilis sp. | reverse complement strand
GCACTCGCCCCCGTTGTATTACCTCAAACAGTCGGCCGAAGCAGATGAAAAACGCGTGTTCGGGACGCTTGAATGGCGCCTGCAACATAACTGGGTCGTCAATGCCGGCCTGTTCGTCGGCGACCACAGCGAGATCGGCCGCTATGTCATGCCGCGCCTGATGGCGAATTATCACCTCTCCGACACGCATACCCTGCGCGCGGGGTGGACGAGGTCGGCCCGTGTTCCGACTGTTTATGAGCTATTTGTCGATCGTCGTTACGACACTGTTCTCGGGCAGTTGCGTTATGACTACGCGACCGGCAACCTTGATGCGGAAGTCCTGAAAACCGAGGAAATAGGTTACTTCGGCAACTGGCGCGACCAGCGCCTGACGCTCGACGTGCGCATTTATAACGAGCGCATGACCGGTGTGATCGACAAGCAGGCTTACCGGCTGGCCGGCTATTCCATCCGCAAAGTCGACGATTACGTCAATGCTCGCGATCTGGCCACCCGCGGAGTGGAGTGGCATTTGCGCTGGAAGCCCTTGCCGGACAGCGAAATCTGGCTGGCCCACAATACGCAGCATTTTGCGTGGAGCGATCCGTACCGGCTGAACAACCTGCCGCCGCGCAACGCCTCGACCCTGGCATGGTTTCAGCGCCTGCCAAACAATTTCGATCTCGGAGTCATCCATTCGTCCACCGGTCGCATGACCTGGCGCGACGAAAACAAGGTTCTGGGCAGAACCGAGCGTACCGACATTCGTCTCGCCAAGCCATTCCGGATCGGCGCGACGCGCGGCGAAGCCGCCCTGGTCGTTCAGGCGGCGGGCGGCGATTACGTGGCCTCCCGGCCAGCGGATGGCTATTCGTTCGTTCAGGAACGCCGTGCCTTCGGCACCCTCAGCCTGGAATTCTGATGCATCGCTTCATGCGCCTGACCATCGCCACAGCTTGCCTGCTGTGTATGACTTTGGTATATGCGCAAGGCGCTGCGCGCAGCCTCTGGGTGGTGCTGCCGGAAGAGGGGGGGGCGTATGCCGAAAGTGCAGCGGTGCTGCGCGCCGAGCTGGCGGATCGCGTCAAGCTCGTCGTTGGCACGTGGCCATCCGCCTTTGCCGGCCAGAAAGCGCCGCCCGATCTGGCGGTGACCATCGGCCTGACCACCTTCCAGGGCACCGTGGCGGAGTTCGACAGGCGTGGCCCGGAATGGCGACACGTGCCGGTGCTGGCGACCCTGTTGCCGCGCGCCGGCTACGAGGCCCAATTGCAGGCCATGTCCAAAGGCGGGCGCCAGATATCGGCGGCGGTGCTCGACCAGCCGGCACAGCGTCAGCTTACCCTGATCAGCCGGGCACTGCCCGACCGGCGGCGCATCGGTGTATTGGCGAGCGATCAGTCGCGAGTGTTGGTGCGGGAGCTTCAGCAGGCGGCTGCCGGCCAGAAATTCCAGCTGGATGCGATGGGCGATGTCAATGCTCCGGAGACCCTGTTTCCGGCCCTGAAGAGGGTGCTGGAAAGCGCTGACGTGGTGCTCGCGATCCCCGATTCGAGCGTTTATCACGCCGGCAGTCTGCAGAACATCCTGCTGACGACCTACCGGGCGCGTGTGCCTCTGGTGGCTTTTTCGCCCGCCTATGTCAAGGCGGGGGCCATTCTGGCGGTGTATTCGACGCCGGCACAGGTGGCGCGGCAGGCTGCCGCCATGGTGCGCAACTGGCTGGCAAGCGGCAGTCTGCCGCCGGTACAGATGCCCGCCGAGTTCGCCGTGGCGGCCAACCCGAAGGTGGCCGCTTCACTGGGGATCGGTCTGGATGATGCGAACGAGATCGCCGAAGACCTGCGGCAGGGCAGGGTTGGTCGATGACTGGAGAGGGACCATGAGAAAAATCGGCAGGGGCTGGCGATCGGCATGGCCGCTGATGTCGCTGCTGCTGGCGAGTCCTTTCGCTGCGGCGCAAGCAGAGAGCGATGCGGATATGCAGCAGATCCTCGCGATGAGCCTGGAAGAGCTGATGACCACACCCGTGACGATTTCCACCCAGACGAGACAGCCGCTGTCCAAGGCTCCCTCGGTGGTTTCCGTGATCACGGCCGAAGATATCCGTGCGACCGGTGCCGCCAACCTGACCGATATCCTGCAAGGCGTGCCCGGCGTGCACCTGCGCGTCAACCAGTTCGGTTACCGGCCGCTGGTTTCGCTGCGCGGGGCGGCTGCCAAAAATGCCCTGATCATGGTCAATGGCGCGCCGATGCGCGATCTGATCTGGGCGACCGGCATCTTCTGGAAAGGCCTGCCGGCGAGCATGATCGAGCGCGTCGAGATCATCCGCGGCCCGGGCTCCGCTCTCTATGGATCGGATGCCTCGTCCGGCGTGATCAACGTGATCACCAAGACTGCCGGGACGATTCGGGGCTCCGAGGCCGGCGCGAGGCTGGACAGCTTCGATACGCAAACCGTCTGGCTGCAGCATGGCGCCGAATGGAACGGCTACGACATCGGCCTGACGGTCGAAGCCTCGACTACGGATGGACCGCGTCCGTTCATCGCGCGTGACCGACTCAACCAGTCCGGCCATGCCGAACTGGGCTACGACAACCTCGATTTGCGTCTTGCCGTCAGTCGCGACCACTGGCGCGTGCTGGCGGAGCACATGCAGAAGGACGACTACGGCATCGGCATCACCGGCGGCAGCTATCTCGATCCGGTGACGCGCGCCAACGATCGCCTCACCGGTATTGCCTGGCTGTACGACAATCCCGGTATCGCGCCGGACTGGGGCCTCAAAGCCGAGCTGCGTTACCGCGATCTTGCCTATTCCTCGGGCAACGGATTCTGGGATGTGCCGGGTACCTTCCTGAGCGAGCAGCGGGCGGCCGAGCAGCGTTTCAATGCGGAAGCCGGCCTGACCTATGCCGGTTTCAGGAATCACCGGTTGAGTTTCGGCGGCGGCTATGTCTGGCAGGATTTGTATGAGGTGGAGCGCATCGACAATGGTGTGCCGACGTTCTTCGCCCCGGAGCAGTCGCGCCGCAACAGCTACCTGTACCTGCAGGATGTCTGGCAATTGTCCGAAGCCTGGGAACTCACGGCCGGCGCGCGTTATGACCGGTTTTCCGATGTGGGCGGCACCCTCAATCCACGTGCCGGGCTGGTTTGGCAGACTTCTGACCGGCTGACCACCAAGCTGATGGTCGGTCGCGCTTTCCGGGCCCCCTCGTTCCTCGAACTGTATGCCCAGACCGGCGCGACGACGCCGAATGCCAGCCTCAAGCCGGAAGAGTCGACCACCTGGGATCTGTCATTCGCCTACCGGGCTAGCCGCAACCTGAATCTGGGGGTGACATTTTTCGATTACCTGCAAAAGAACCCGATCGTCGATGCCGGCGGCACCTTCCGCAATGTCGACCCCCATCGTATCCAGGGCATCGAACTTGAGGCCACCTGGCAGGCCAGCCATACCCTGCGCCTGTCGGGCAACCTGACGAGCCGCCGCGTGGACGACGAACAGTTCACGCGGCTGCGCGTGCCCGATCATTTCGCGATCCCGCGCCAGGATGCCTACCTGCGTGCCGACTGGGCCTTCAAACCGAAGTGGAACTGGAATTTGCAGGCCAACTGGACCGGCAAGCGGACGAAGGCGGCGAACGATACGCGCCCGGCTCTGGGGCCGCAAACGGTGCTGGATACGACCGTGCGATATTTCCACGGCAGCGTCTGGGAGTTCGCCGCCGGCATTCGCAACCTCTTCGACGAAGATGCCCGCGAGTATGCCGGCACACGCATCCCCGAGCATCTGCCGTTGCCGGAACGGCATGCGTTCGTCGAAGCGCGTTTCAAGTTCTAGCCCATCGCCCCGTCCATCGCCTATTGATCGACATGTCACACTGGCTTTCCCGTTGCCTGGCCGCCTGCTTTTTCCTGATGGCTGCCGTACTGGCCGTGCCGGCGGCGGCGCAATCTCGCGTTTGGGTGGCGCTCGGTGGCGAAGGCGGTCCCTACGAGGAAGCGGCAGCCGTGTTGCGCGCCGAATGGCGCGACAAGCAGCTGACGGTCGCTGCCTGGACCGAACTTGCGGAGCGGACCGGTCCTCCGCCGGATCTGGTCGTCAGTGTCGGTGCGGCCGCTTTCGAGGGCATGCTGAACAGCCTGCAGAAGCGCGGCCCGGCCTGGGAAGCCGTGCCCTTGCTGGGAACGCTGCTGCCGCAGCTGGCCTATCAGGCGACGCTCGACAAGCTGCGCCCGGGCCGGCGCTCCGTTTCCGCCGTCCTACTGGATCAGCCGGTGGCGCGCCAGCTGGCGCTGATCGAGCGCGCCCT
>CAYNCH010000190.1:0-4310 GCA_964395815.1 uncultured Methyloversatilis sp. | reverse complement strand
GACAGGAAGCCGTTGAACAGCGGCACGCCGGCCATCGCCGCCGCCGCCACCATCGCCAGCACCGCCGTGTGCGGCATGTACTTCCACAGGCCGTTGATGCGCCGCATGTCGCGCGTACCGCATTCGTGGTCGATGATGCCGGCGGCCATGAACAGGCCGGCCTTGAACGTCGCGTGGTTGATGATATGGAACACGCCGGCGACGGCGGCGAGCGGCGTGCCGATGCCGAACAGCGCCGTGATCAGGCCCAGATGGCTGATCGTCGAATAGGCCAGCAGGCCCTTGAGATCGTGTTTGAACAACGCGATGACCGCGCCGACGATGAGTGTGGCCAGCCCCGTGCCGCCGACCAGTACGGTCCATTCCGGCGTGCCGGACAGTGCGGGAAACAGGCGCGCCAGCAGAAACACGCCCGCCTTCACCATGGTCGCCGAATGCAGGTAGGCCGAGACCGGCGTCGGCGCGGCCATCGCGTGCGGCAGCCAGAAATGGAACGGAAACTGCGCCGACTTGCTGAACGCACCGAGCAGGATCAGCACCAGCATCGGCAGGTACAGCGGGTGTGCGCGGATCGCATCGCCGTTGGCGAGCACGACCGAAAGCTCGTAGCTGCCGACGATTTCGCCGAGCAGCAGGAAACCGGCCAGCAGCGCCAGACCGCCCGCCCCGGTGATCGCCAGCGCCAGCCGCGCACCGCGCCGCGCCGCCTCGCGCCGCCGCCAGTAAGCAATCAGCAGGAAGGACGACAGGCTGGTCAGCTCCCAGAAGATCAGCAGCTGGATCAGGTTTTCGGACAGCACGATGCCCAGCATCGCGCCCATGAACAGCAGCAGGTAGGCATAGAGCCGGCCGAGGCTGTCCTGATGCGACAGGTAGTAATAGGCGTAGAGGATCACCAGCCCGCCGATGCCGAGGATCATCGCGGCGAACAGCAGGCCCAGCCCGTCGAGGCGGAACGCAAGGTCGAGCCCGGCGGCGGGCAGCCAGGCCAGCCGCGCGATGGTCGTCTGCCCGGCAAAACCGGCCGTCAGGGCGGGGAGCAGCAGGAGCAGCGCCAGCACCGCGACGCCGCCCGCACTCCAGGCGGCCGCGGCCCGGCCGCGCCGGGCGGCCCAGGCGACCAGCGCCGCGCCGCAAAAGGGCGTCAGGACGGCGAGTAACAGGTTCACGACGACCGGCTCCGCGCTCGGTTATGTACCCGCACGCCCGGCGCCTACCTGCCGCCGGTCATCTTCGTCAGCGCGCCGGCGTGGTCGAGCTTTTGCAGACGCAACGCGACGTAGCGCTGCGTCGTTTCGCTGAGCGGCTGGCCGGCCTTGTGAAAGCGCGCGGCCGCTTCGAGCACCTCAAGCGGGCGCACGTCGGTGCGACTGGCCTCGAAGGCGTAGCGCGCATTGCGCATGCAGATCTGTGCGATGGCATTCTCGTTCTGGCCGCTCGCCTTGGCGACGCGCTGCAACTGCTCGCGCGTCTGCGCCAGGCGCGGATGAGTGTCGGGAATGTCTTCGCGCAAGCTGACTTCGAGCAGCCGGCGGGCGACATCGATGTCCGGATCGCCAAAACCGGCGGCCTGGGCAGGAAGGGCGAGCAGCAAGGCGAGCGCCGCGCCGAGCGCAGCCAGGAAACGTGTAGGCATGGGACGAACTCCAGTTGACGACCGGGGTGAAGTCTAACGCGGTATCCATGTGGCGCCACTCGGGTATCTCTCAAGGGTGCCAACAAGACTGTCCGGCAGCCCCCCTCAGGCGGCCACCGCGGGCAAGGGCAGATTCACCTCGAAGCGCGTCCCTGCGCCGGCAACGCTCTCGGCATGCAGCGTGCCGCCCATGCGTTCAACCAGCTGCCGCACCAGCGCAAGACCCAGCCCGATGCCGCCGAAGCGGCGCGTCAGGCTGCCGTCGGCCTGCTCGAAGGGATGGAAGGCCGCGTGCAACTCGGTGTCGGTCATGCCGATGCCGCTATCGGCGATCGTGAAGCGCACCCGGTCGCCGGTGCGCTCGGCGCGCAGCGTCACCTGGCCGTCCGCCGTGAATTTGACGGCATTGCCCAGCAACTGGCCCAGCACCTGCGCGACCCGCCGGGCATCGCCGATACAGGGGGCGGACAGTGCATCGCCACCCTCGACCCGCAGCTCCAGCCCTTTCGCGCCAGCGCGCGGACGCCACGTCGCATCCAGATCGTCCAGCACAGCCGACACCACGAAGGGCACCGGCACGATGGCAAGCAGGCCGGCCTCGGCATCGGCGAAATCGAGCACGTTTTCGACCAGTTCGAGCAGCTGCTGGCCGGTGGCGTGGATATTGCCGCAGGTGGTGTGCGCCTTGTCCAGGTCGCGGGCGCGCTGGCCCATTTGCGCCAGGCCGAGAATGCCGCTCAGCGGCGTGCGCAGTTCGTGGCTGACATTGCGCAGGAAATTGCGCTTCAGTGTCGTCAGTCGCTCGGCAGCTTCGAGGGCGACCGCCTCCACCTGCTTGCGCAGCCGCTCGCGCTCGACCAGATTGCGGATGCGCTGGCGTGCGATGCCGATATTGATGGGCTTGGCCAGGTAGTCGGCGGCGCCGAGCGCCAGACCCGAGGTTTCGGCCCCGGACTCGGTCATCGCCGTGACGAACATGACCGGAATGGCCGCCAGCAGGGGATCGGCCTTGAGACGCCGGCAGACTTCGAAGCCGTCCATGCCGGGCATCATGACATCGAGCAGGATCAGCGCCGGCTGCATCTCGGCGGCCAGCTGCAGGCCCGCCTCACCGAAGGTGGCGATGCGCAGGTCGAACTCGCTTTCCAGAGCGCTGCCCAGCAGCATCAGGTTGCCGGGCGTATCGTCGATAATCAGGATGAGTGGCTTGGTGGGCGACATCGATCAGTCCTCGGGCAAGCTGGGGGTGTCTGAAATGCGGCGCTTGCGCAGGGCGGCCAGCGCCTGGTCGTAATCGAATTCCTGCAGGTGGGCGAGCACGGCGTCCAGCCCCGTGCCGTCCGGCGTCCCCGCCAGTCGCGCCGCGAGGTCCTGGCAGCTGCGCAAGGCCGCAAAGCTGCGTGCGGCGATCAGGGTTTCGATGTGTTGCAACTGCACGTCGAGCGGTTCGGATGCGGCCGCCGGCGCAGACGTTGCGGACGAAGCGGATGTTGTGGCCGGCGCAGGTGCGGCGGGCAGCCAGTGCGCCAGCACCTCGTTCAGAAGGCCGAAATTGACGGGCTTGGCGACGAAATCATCCATGCCGGCCGCCAGGCAACGCTGGCGATCCTCGTCGAAGGCCGCCGCCGTCAGGGCGACGATCGGCAGGTGCACGCGATGACCATCCCGGGTCTGTTCCCAGGCGCGGATCGCTGCGGTCGCCTCGAAACCATCCATTACCGGCATCTGGCAATCCATCAGCACCAGGTCGGCCGGTCCGCCGCCCGTCAGGTAATCCACCGCGGCACGGCCATCGGCAGCATGCGCCACGTCGAGCCCCAGCTTCTTCAGCAGGCTGACGACGACCGTCCGGTTGGCCGGGTTGTCCTCGACCACCAGCACGTGCCCCGTGAAGTGCGGCAGCAGGGCCGGCATGCTCGCAAAGTTTTCCTCGCCGCCGGCGCGCGTGCGGCGCCGACTTTCCTGATCGGCCGGAACCGCCTCTGCCAGCAGCGTGAACCAGAAGCGCGAGCCTTCATCCGACACGCTCTCGACGCCGACTTCGCCGCCCATCAATTTCGCCAGGCTGCGCACGATCGACAGCCCCAGGCCGGTACCGCCAAACTGCCGTGTCGTCGAACTGTCGATCTGCGAGAAGGGCTGGAACAGCAGTGCGCGCTTGTCTGCCGGTATGCCGATGCCCGTGTCGCTGACGCTGAAGCGCAGGCGCACGCGGTTTTCTTCCGGACCGGACAGCGGCTCAGCCTCGCCTTCGATGCGAATGTGCCCGTGCGCGGTGAACTTGATCGCGTTGCTGATCAGGTTCGACAGCATCTGACGCAGGCGCGCGGGATCGGCGCGATAGCGCTGTGCCGGGCCGCGCCAGACGGCGGCAAGAGCGAGGCCCTTGTCGCGCGCATTGTTTTCGAAGATCGCCGTCACTTCGTTGAGCAGTTGCACCGGCTCGAACACGCGCGCATCGAGTTCGAAGCGGCCGGCCTCCACCTTCGAAAGGTCGAGGATGTCGTTGAGCAGGGCAAGCAGGGTCTGGCCGGAATTGAGGATGGTGCGCGCGTAATCGCGCCGCGTGGCGCCGTCGGGCTCGTCCATCAGCAGCAGCTGGGCCATGCCGAGAATGCCGTTCATCGGCGTGCGGATCTCGTGCGACATGGTGGCGAGGAAGCGGCTCTTGGCC
>CAYNCH010000189.1:0-4318 GCA_964395815.1 uncultured Methyloversatilis sp. | reverse complement strand
GTTTTCGGAGCATGCCGAACGCGTCGAACTTTGTCTTTTCGACCCGACCGGCCGCCTGGAGATGCAGCGCATCCCCCTGCGCGAACAAACCGATCTCGTCTGGCACTGTTATTTGCCCGAAGCCCGCCCGGGCCTGCTCTACGGTTACCGCGTCCATGGCCCCTATGCCCCCCCCAGCGGCCATCGCTTCAATCCGCACAAGTTGCTGCTTGATCCCTACGCACGTGATATCGTCGGTCCGCTCGTCTGGACGGATGCCCATTTTGGCTACCCGGTCGATCAAGCCGGAAACGACCTGATCCCCGACAGTCGCGACAATGCGTCCCAGATGCCCAAATGCCGCGTCACCGATCCAGCCTTTTCCTGGGGCGACGATCGTTCGCCCAGCATTCCCTGGCACGAGATGGTGATCTATGAATTGCATGTGCGCGGCTTCACAATCAATCATCCGGACGTTCCGGCCGCCCTGCGCGGAACCTACGCCGGGCTGGCGACCGCGCCGGTCATCGAGCACCTGAAGCGCCTCGGTGTCACGTCGGTGGAGCTGATGCCGACACACAGCTTCGTCGACGACCGTCATCTTGTAGACCAGGGAAAGCGCAATTACTGGGGCTACAACTCGATCGGCTATTTCTCTCCCGATCAGCGCTATTCGGCGAGCGGCTCGTCGAAGGAATTCAAGACGATGGTCAAGACGCTGCACTCGGCTGGCATCGAAGTGATCCTCGACGTCGTGTACAACCACACGGCGGAAGGCAATCATCTCGGCCCGACCCTGAGCTTCAAGGGCATCGACAATACCGTCTACTATCGCCTGTCCGATGAGGATCGTCGCTACTACAAGGACTACACCGGCTGCGGCAACACGCTCAATCTCGAACATCCGCGCGTGCTGCAGCTGGTCATGGACTCGCTGCGCCACTGGGTGCAGGAAATGCATGTTGACGGTTTCCGCTTCGACCTCGCCGCTTCGCTCGGCCGGGAGAAACATGCCGTCAATCATCTCGGTGCCTTCTTCGACATCCTGCACCAGGATCCGGTACTGTCACGCGTCAAACTGATCGCCGAACCCTGGGATCTCGGCGAAGGTGGCTATCAGGTCGGCAATTTTCCGCTCGGCTGGGCAGAGTGGAACGACCGCTACCGCGACTGCATGCGCGCGTTCTGGCGGGGCGATGGCGGGCTGATCGGCGAGTTCGCCACGCGCATCACCGGATCGAGTGACCTGTATGCCCACAACGGCCGCCGGCCCTATGCCAGCATCAACTTCGTCACGGCCCACGACGGTTTTACCCTGCACGACCTGGTCAGCTACAACGCCAAACACAACGAGGCCAACGGCGAGCAGAACCGCGACGGAACCGACAACAACCTGTCGTGGAACGGCGGCGTGGAAGGCGACTCCATCGATCCGGCCATCGTCGAGCTGCGCGCGCGCCAGAAGCGCAACCTGCTCGCCACACTGCTCTTCTCGCAGGGCGTGCCGATGCTGCTGGCGGGCGATGAGATGGGCCGCACACAACATGGCAACAACAATGCCTACTGCCAGGACAACCCGACCAGCTGGGTAAATTGGAAGCTTTCGGCCGCTGACCAGGATCTGCTCGACTTTGTCGCCCGGCTGATACGCCTGCGCCGTAGCCATCCGGTATTCCGTCGGCGTCATTTTTTCCAGGGGCGCGAGATCCGCGGGGCCGGTACCAAGGATATTCATTGGCTCAAGCCCGACGGCAGCGACATGACCGACGAGGAATGGGCGCACGATTTTGCCCGCAGCCTCGGTGTTTATCTTTCGGGCGAGGCGCTCGGCGAGGTCGACCCGCGGGGACGGGCGATCCACGACGACAACTTCATCCTGCTGTTCAATGCGCATCACGAACGCATCGAATTCCGCCTGCCCAATCTTTGCGCAGGCTGCACCTGGCGGGTGGTTCTCGATACGCACTATCACGCCGGACTCGACACCGATGGCGCCTATGCCGGTGGCGACGGCTATCCACTCGAGGGGCGCACCCTCGCATTGCTATGTCAGGAAATTCCCGCATGACCGAAGCGCTCCGGGCCCTCGCCGCGTATTGCGGGATCGCCGATGAATATCACGATATCTGGGGCGGACACCACCCGACCGCCACCTATACGCGCCAGGCACTGCTGGCAGCCATGCACTTTCCGCCCGAACGCGTTGCCGACGACCCCGCCGGACTGCTCGCCGAGCTGACCTCGGCCTCAGGGGCCTCACCCGGCCCCGCCGTCCTGTCGCCTGCCACCGCAATACGTTGCCACACGCCCGCGGCGCTATGCGCAGGCAAACGACTCTGGGGCCTCACCGTGCAGCTTTACGCGCTGCGTTCGCGACGCAACTGGGGCATCGGCGATTTCACCGACTTGCAGCAACTGATCGAGCTCACCGCGGCCGCCGGCGGCGATGTCGTCGGCATCAATCCGCTGCACGCCTTGTTTCCGGACAACCCCGCCCATATCAGTCCCTACAGCCCCTCGCACCGCGGTTTTCTCAATGTGCTTTACATCGATGTCGAGGCCGCTCCCGGCTGCGCTGTCTGCGAATCGGTCCGGCGCCGTCTCGCCAGCGCCGACTTTCAGGACAAGCTGAACGGCTTGCGGGCCTCCCCGCGGGTCGACTACGTCGGTGTCGCCCACGTCAAATTCGCCGTACTGCGCGAATTGTTCGATCATCACCGGGCCAACGCCGGTGCCTGCCTGGCCGGGTTCGCCGTCTGGCGCGAGGCGCAGGGCGAGGCACTCGAACGCTTTGCACTGTTCGAGGCGCTGCAGGCGCATTTTCGTGCCCGGGACGAGACCGTCTGGGGTTGGCCGGCCTGGCCGGAGGAATACCGCACGCCCGGATCGCCCGCCGTAGCCGCCTTTGCCCGCGAACATGCCACGGCGATCGACTGGCATGCCTGGCTGCAATGGGTGGCGGACGAACAGCTTGCAGCGGTAGCGGCACGCGCCAGGGAACTCGGCATGGCCATCGGCCTCTACCGCGATCTGGCGGTCGGCGCCAGTCCCGGCGGCGCCGAGGTCTGGCACTGGCAGGAGGTGTTCGCCATCGGCAATGGTGGAGCGAGTACCGGCGCCCCTCCCGACGACCTGAATCTGCTCGGCCAGGACTGGGGCCTGCCGCCGTTCGTGCCGCACCGGCTGCACGCGGTGGATTACGCCCCCTTCGTCGAGGTGTTGCGCGCCAACATGCGTCACGCCAGTGCGTTGCGCATCGACCACGTGATGGGGTTGGCCAGGCTGTTCTGGGTACCGGGCGACGTACCGGCAACGGAGGGCGCCTATGTGGCCTACCCCTTCGACGATATGCTCGGCCGGCTGGCGCGTGAAAGCCTCGCCGCCGAATGCCTTGTGATCGGCGAAGACCTCGGTACCGTCCCCTCCGGATTCCGCGAGCGCCTCTTCGCCGTGGGCGTGTTGTCCTATCACCCCCTGATGTTCGAACGCTACGAGGATGGCCAGTTTCGCCTGCCGGCCGACATGCCGCCGCAGGCACTGGTTGCTGCCGGCACCCATGACCTGCCGACGCTGGCCGGCTTTTGGCGCGGTGTGGATCTCGAAGTGCGCACACGACTCCAGTTGTTCCCCAGCGACGAATTGCGTCAGCGCCTCACCGTCGAGCGCGACTGGGATCGCGGTCGACTGCTGTGGGCGCTGGAACGCGAGAATCTGCTGCCCGCTGGCGTCGGCAAGGATCCGGCGGCGCTACCGGAGATGTCACCGGCCGTCGTGGCCGCTATCCACGCCTACCTCGCGCGCAGCCCGGCCCAGCTGTTTGTCATCCAGCCCGAGGATATCTTCGGCATGGTCGAGCAGATCAATGTGCCCGGCACGCTGGAACACCAGCACCCGAACTGGCAGCGCAAGCTACCCCTGGCCCTTGAGGAATGGGCGACGGATGGGCGTTTTCAGCAAACCGTCGCCGCAGTGCGCTCGGCACGCTGAAAGTCGGCGCCGGCGGGACGGCGCCTGTGCATCATGTCGCCGGCCAGGCCGCGAGAAATTCGCGCCAATGCGGCGCATCGATACGGGCCAGTTCAGCCTGCACGAAAGCCACTTCTTCGGCATGTGCTGTCAGATTCAACTGGCCGCGCATCAACTGGAAGCGCAGATAAACCATGTAGGTGTTGACGACATCCGTTTCGCAGTAGTCGCGGATCGCATCGATCTCGCCATTGAGCCAGGCACCCCACACCGCACCGCCATCCATGCCGAGCTTGCCGGGCAGGCCCATCAGCCTGGCCAGCTCGTCGAGCGGCGCATTGGCGCGCGGCTGGTACATCGCCAGCAGATCCAT
>CAYNCH010000188.1:0-4342 GCA_964395815.1 uncultured Methyloversatilis sp. | reverse complement strand
CCGGCAGCCGGGCGTGAAGGCCGTGGCCATCTCCTGCAAGAAGCCCGGCGAAGCGGCCCGCGTGCCGGCGCTGTGCCGCCAGCTGGCGCCTCATCGCAACGACAACGTCAAGCCGCTGCGCATGATGATCATGGGCATCCCCAACGTCGGCAAGTCAACGCTGATGAACGCATTGCTCAAGAAGCGCATCGCTGCCGTCGGTGACGAGCCGGCCGTGACGAAGGCGCAGCAGAGCTTCGATCTCGGCCCCGGCATGACCCTCACCGACACGCCCGGCCTGATGTGGCCGAAGATTGAACACGATGCGGACGGTTACCTGCTGGCGGCCAGCCACGCGATCGGCCGCAACGCGGTGATCGACGAGGAGGTGGCGACCTTCCTCGCCGGCATCCTGCTGGCGCGCTACCCGCAATTGCTGGCGGCGCGCTACACGCTCGATCCGGCCACGCTGGATGCCGTCGGGGTCGTCGAGACCGTGGCAAGGAAGCGCGGCTGTCTGATCAGGGGGCGGGGCAGCGAACTGGACCTGGAGAAGGCCGCGATGATCCTGCTGACCGACTATCGCAGCGGCGTCCTCGGCCGTATCAGCCTCGAAACGCCGGACTCGCGGACGATGCTGCTCGCCGCCTCCGCACCTGCCGCCACGGTAGCGGCTGTCGAGGAGGCCGGTTGATGGACGACCGCGTGACCGAACTGGAAGTGAAGCTCGCCTACGCCGAGGATCTGCTCGACAGTCTCAATACCACGGTATTTCGTCAGCAGGAGCGCATTGCCCAGCTTGAGCAGCAACTGCGTGATGTGCGCGGCCTTGTCCTGCAGGCCTTGCCCGCCGAGCAGCGCAGCCTGCGCGAGGACATCCCGCCGCACTATTGAAGGCAGGCGACGTGATTCTGGCCTAGTAATTTTGTTATAGTCAGGACGCTCGTGAAATATTGATGATCGTCATGAAAAACGCAACCCATCCCCTGGTTACTCCCTTTCGTCAGGCACTCGAAGCGCTCGATCGTGTGACGGCTGAAGCCGTTTTCGCGACTGCACTGGAGCAGCTCCCGCCCATCCGGGCGGTCGAGCAGGTGGTGGTGCCGGCCCTGGAACAGGTGGGCACGGCCTGGCATGACGGCAATGTCGCGCTCTCGCAGGTGTACATGAGCGGGCGCTTTTGCGAAGAGATCGTCGACCGGGTGTTGCCGCCCTCCGATCCGGATCGCAAGCACCAGCCGCGATCAGCCATCGTCGTGCTCTCTGACTATCACTTGCTTGGCAAACGAATCGTCTATTCGGTCATGCGGGCCAGCGGCTTCGAACTGTTCGACTACGGCCGCATGGATGTCGACGAACTGGTCGAGCGGGCATTGGCAGACAGGATTCGCGTGCTGCTGATTTCCGTGCTGATCCTGCCTTCGGCGCTCAAGGTCAAGGAAGCCTGCACACGGTTGAAAGCGGCCAATCCGGCGCTCAAGGTCCTCGTCGGTGGCGCGCCCTTCCAGTTCGATCCGCAGCTGTGGCAGGAAGTCGGCGCCGACGCGACGGGGGCCAGTGCCGCCGATGCCGTGGCGATCGTCGAGGGCTGGATGGGAGAAATGCAATGAGTGCGATGAACTCCATGCAACGCACCCTGACGGCGCTGGGCCAGCAGGAGCCGGATTGCGTGCCGCTGTTCCTGCTGACCAGCCTGCATGGCGCCAAGGAACTCGGCCTGTCGATCGAGCAGTATTTCTCGCGTGCGGAGCAGGTAGCCGAGGGGCAGCTGCGCCTGCTGGAGAAATATCGCAACGATTGCCTGTACCCCTTTTTCCATGCCTCCATCGAGACGGAAGCCTGGGGTGGCACCACCCTGTTCCTGCCCGACGGGCCACCCTTGTGCGGCGCGCCCGTCATTACCCGGCCTAAGGATATCGATACTCTGCAGACGCCGCGCGTGGCTGATGCCGAACCGCTGCAGCGGGTGCTGGAGTCGATCCGGCTGATGAAGGCCCGCGTCGGCGATACGGTGCCGATCATCGCCGTGGCGGTCGCGCCGTTTTCCCTGCCGGTCATGCAGATGGGCTTCGACAAGTACATCGAATTGATCCATCAGGATCGACCGCGTTTTGAGCGACTGATGGAGCTCAACATCGAATTCACCGTGGCATGGGCCAATGCCCAGCTGGCGGCGGGTGCCACGGCGATCTGCTATTTCGATCCGGTCTCTTCCACGACGAATATCCCGCGCGAACTTTATCTGCAGACCGGGCAGGAGGTCGCCAAGCGTACGCTGCCGCGGATCAAGGGGCCGACCGCGACCCATATGGCGTCGGGCCGCTGCCTGCCGATCCTGGAGGACATCGCCGCAACCGGTACCGCGGTGGTCGGCGTCAGCGTTCTTGAGGATCTGGCCGAATTGAAGAAAGCAGCCAAGCAACGCGTCAGCCTGATCGGTAATCTCAACGGTGTGGAGATGCGCCGCTGGACAGCGGACGATGCCGAGCGGGCCGTCAAGCAGGCGATTGCGCAAGCGGCGGCGGGGGGCGGTTTCATCCTCAGCGACAACCACGGCGAAATTCCCTGGCAGGTGCCGGACGACGTGCTGCTGGCGATCCGGGCCGCGGTCGACAAGTGGGGCCGTTACCCGCTCGACTGGGTCAAGGACGGGCATCCGGCGGCCTGAATACCTGCCAGCCATGACCGATCGCCTCGCCATCCTGTGCTGCCGCAACTTCGTCGCGGAAGTCGGCGCTGGCGTGACGGCGGAAGGCTGGCCGGATGTCGACGTCATCGACTTTCCGGCGCGTTGCGGCCGCCCGCCGCTCGGCTGGGACGAAATCCGTGCCTTGCTGTCGCCCGATTGCGATCAAGTGCTGGTGCTGGGGCGTGCCTGCCTGGACAGCCTCGGCGAAACTCCGCCGGGCTTTCCGCCCTTGCGGCGGGTGCCGGTCCGGCAGTGTTTTCATCTGATTGCCGGCGAAACGCTCGTCGATGAGGCCATCGGCGCCGGCAGCTATCTGGTCACGCCGACATGGCTGGCCGACTGGCGCGGCCAGTTGCAGACGCTTGGTTTTGCTCCCGGCCAGGCGCACGACCTGTTCCAGGAGTTCGCCCGCGAGGTGCTGTTGCTCGATACCGGGACGCTGGCCGACGCCGGCCGCCATCTGGTCGAATTGCAGGAGGAGATCAAGCTGCCGGTACGCCGCCTCGCCATCGGCCTCGACGGCGTGCGCGCCCGATTGGCGCGACTGGTACTGGAATGGCGTCTCGACCTGGCCGGCCGCCGTTGCATGGAAAGCCGGCGCCAGCATGCGCGCGAACTGGCCGACCACGTCGCGGCGATGGACCTGCTGGTGCAACTGGCCCGGACGCAGGACGAAGACGCCGCGATCGCGCAGATCGAACATCTGTTTCACATGCTGTTTGCGCCGGGCGAGTATCTCTACCTGCGGGTCGAGAATGATGGGGTGATCCCGGTGCAACCTGCCAGTGGTTCTGCGTCCCTGCGTGCGCAGCTTGAAAGTCTCGACCGCGAACATGCCTGGACCGCGGACGGCAACGGCTTCCTGTTGCGCATCGCCCATGGGGGGAACGTGCTGGGCCTCGTCGCTGTCGACCGGCTAGCTTTTTCCGGGTATCGCGAGGGCTATCTCAACATGGCCCTGGCGATCAACGGGGTCTGCGGGCTGGCGATCGAGAATGCCCGCAATCGGCGGCGCCTGCTCGAAGCGGAGAAAATGGCCGCGTTGGCCATCGTCGTCGCCGGGGTGGCCCATGAAATCAATACCCCGCTCGGCATCGGGCTGACCGCTGCTTCCAGCCTACAGGACAGGACCCGCGACCTCACCGCGCGCTTTGCCGCGCGCACCATGACGCAAAGCGATCTGACCGGCTATCTGCAACATGCGGCCGAGACGACGCAGCTGATGCGCAGCAACCTCGATCGCATCGCCCACCTGACCGAGGCATTCCGCCATGTGGTGGTGAACGAGCGGCCGCTGCCAAGCGAGCCCTTTGCCGTGCGCGACAGTCTGGAAACAGTCCGGCAGAGTTTCGCCGAACGGCTCGCCGCCGCCCATGTGCAAGTCACTATCGAGTGCGATCCGGCGTTGCTGATCGATGGGGTGGCCAACGACTGGTCGAGCATCGTCGCCAACCTGATCGGCAACTCCCTGCAGCACGGCTTCAAGGGCCGTTCCCATGGCCGGATCCGCATCCAGGTCGACGGCGATGCGAAGCGCTGGCAACTGCGCTATCGGGATGACGGGGTTGGCATGTCGCCTGAAACGCTGGCGCGGATCTTCGATCCCTTCTTCACCACCGATTTGCAAAACGGCATGGGTCTGGGGATGTATCTGGTCTATAACCTTGTCACCCA
>CAYNCH010000187.1:0-4353 GCA_964395815.1 uncultured Methyloversatilis sp. | reverse complement strand
TCGACCTGGATGCCGTGGGGCGGGCCGCCGCAGGTCTTGACGTAGGCGATCGGGAAGCGCACGTCTTCCAGACGCAGGGCGCGCAGCGCCTTGAAGCCGAACACGTTGCCGACCAGCGAGGTCAGCACGTTGACGATCGAACCTTCTTCGAACAGGTCGATCGGATAGGCCACGAAGGCGTAGAAGCAGGTATCGTCGCCGGGCACGTCCTCGATCTTGTAGGCGCGGCCCTTGTAGTAATCCAGGTCGGTCAGGAGGTCGGTCCAGACGGTGGTCCAGGTGCCGGTGGACGATTCGGCGGCCACGGCGGCGGCGACTTCCTCGCGCGCCACGCCCGGCTGCGGGGTCACCTTGAAGCAGGCGAGGACGTCAGTGTCCTTCGGCGTGTATTCAGGGGTCCAGTAGGTCTGGCGATATTCCTTGACGCCAGCGTTGTAGGTCTTTGCAGCCATTCGTATCTCTCCTTTACGTTATCGGCAATCACGCCCGACGGGATTCGGGTTGAGCGCAGTATGTCGAGAACAACGAATAACTAAAACTGAATAGTTTTTAGACTAAAAATAGATAATCGTTTATTATCTGATCATGCGTTTCAGTTTGCGCCAACTCCATATCTTCGAAGCCGTCGCTCGCCAACTGTCCTATACGCGGGCGGCGGAGGAGTTGCATCTGACGCAGCCGGCGGTGTTCGCCCAGGTCAAACAGCTCGAAGAAAGCGTCGGCCTGCCGCTGCTCGACCGCCTCGGCAAGCAGCTGTTTCTCACCGATGCCGGGCGTGAAGTGCTGGTCACCAGCCGCGAAACGGTGCAGGCGATCGAACGGCTTGAAATGCGGCTGGCCGACATGCAGGGCCTCAAGAAGGGCAAGCTGCGCATCGCCATCGTCACCACCGCGAAATACCTGATCCCGCGCCTGCTCGGCGAGTTCTGCACGCGCTATCCGGGCATCGAGGCATCGCTCACCGTCACCAACCGCGAAAAGCTGCTGGCCCGCCTCGCCGCGAATGAAGATGATCTCGTCGTGCTCGGCACGCCGCCGGAGCACCTCGATGTCGTCGCCACGCCGATCGCCGACAACCCGCTGGTGGTCGTCGCGCGGCAGGACCACCCGCTTGTCGGCAAACGCAAGATCAAGCTCCAGCGCATCGCCGAGGAGCCCTTCATCCTGCGTGAAGCAGGCTCCGGCACGCGGCTCACCATCGAGCGCCATTTCGCCCAGGAGGGCCTGGTGCCGCGCATCCGCATGGAACTGGGCAGCAACGAGGCGATCAAGCAGGCGATCGCCGGTGGCCTTGGCCTGTCGATCCTTTCCAGCCATACCCTGACACTGGAAAGCGGGCAGGGGCCGCTGCAAACGCTGGACGTCGCCGGCTTTCCGCTGATGCGCCAGTGGTATATCGCCTACCCGGCGGGGAAGCACCTGTCCGCCGTGGCCGAAGCATTTCTCGCCCACCTGCTCGGCCACCACTCGCGATAAAAGTCGGTGTCAGCGGGACGGCGCTGGACGCATCAGCCGCTATCATTGCGGCCGTCATGAAAATTCACCAGTTGCCGATGGGGGCCCGCTTCGAATACGAGGGGGAGGAATACGTCAAGACCGGCCCCTTGCTCGCCACCGGCAAGGGTGGGCAGCGCCTGATTCCGAAATACGCTGTGCTCAAGGTAGAGGGCGGCAATTCGCCTCCCGTACCGCCGGCCACGGCACCGGACCGGCAATCGATCATCGCCGCCTTCGATGCCTTCTGCGAAACCTGCACCCCGCTCATCCCGGCTGACCGGCAAGCGGATTTTGCCGACGCGCGCGCGGCTTTCCTGAAGACGCTTGGTTGAAGCGCGTGGAATTCCTCGATCCGCGCACCTTCCTGCTCGTCGCCAATCTGCTCGGCCTGCTGTGCGCGCTGGTGCTGTGGGTACAGGCCCGGAGCTTTCCCGACGACATCCACGGCCTGCGCGACTGGGCGCTGGCGGTCGTGCTGATCGGCAGCGCCTCGGGCCTCGCCTCGCTGCGCGGCATCCTGCACGACGGCTTCGCCATCGTCCTGGCAAACGGCCTGCTGCTGCTCGGCCAATGGCTGCTGATCGTCGGCCTGCTGCGCTACCAGGGCCGCACGCCGGTCTGGCGGCCAACGCTAGACGTGATCGGGGCGATCCTCGTGCTGATCGCCTGGCTCACCTTCGGCAGCCACAGCTATCAGGGGCGCACCTTCATCATGGCACTGGCGCACATCGGCGTGTTCTCCTACGGCGCGCTGCTGGCCTGGCGGGCCGAACCGCGCGGCTTCGGCAGCCGTTTCCTGACCGCCGCCTTTCTGCTCGGCGCGGCGGTGGCGATCTGGCGGCTGGCGACGCTGCAGGCCGGCGGAGGCGGCACGGATGCGGATTTCGACCGCCACCTGATCCAGCAGATCTATCTGGGCATGTTCTCGCTCGGCGTGCTGGTGCTGGCGATCGGCTTCATCTTGCTGGTCAACGAGCGGCTGCGCGTCGAGTTGGAATTCATGGCGACGCGCGACCCGATGACCGGCGCGCTCAACCGCCGCGCCTTCTTCGCCCGCGCCAGCGTCGAGTGGGCACGCACGATCCGTTCACACCGGCCGCTGGCGGTGATTACCTCCGACATCGACTTCTTCAAGAAGGTGAACGACACCCACGGCCACCACGTCGGCGACCTCGTCATCAAGGATTTCGCACGCCGTGCCGCCGGCATGCTGCGCCTGGCCGACATTTTCGCGCGCTTCGGCGGCGAGGAATTCGTCATCCTGCTGCCGGACACCGGGCTGGCCGAAGCGCGCCAGGTGGCAGAACGCATCCGGCGCGAAATCGAAACACCGCGCGACAGGAAACTGCCGCGCTACACCGTCAGCCTCGGCGTGGCCATCGCGCAGGGCGAGGCCGGTCAGGCGGCCGATATGGAGGCGCTGATCGCGGCGGCCGATGCGGCGCTATACCGCGCCAAACAGGGCGGGCGAAATCGGGTCGAGGGCTGATCAAGAAGGGCTGAATGCTCGACTCTCAAGTGCAATATGTCGGTGTGCGAGCGCTTGCGCAACGGCGACGCGCAACTCGAATTCATTCCATGGCTTGATCAGGAACGTGAAGAGTTGTGGGGTCGCAAAGGCGATTTCCCTGATATTCGGCTCGGCCGAAAGCAGGATGATGGTGCAGTCGGGCTGTTTCTCCGCAAAGCGGAGAAAAAATTCCCGATTGTCCATGCCATCGAAACGGCACTCGGCGACGAGGCAGGCAATACGACTGCTGTCTGCGAATTCAAGCGCGTGTATTGGAGATTCAGGGATCAGCACATCTATTTCGCCAAGCACCCGGTTGGTGTGTGCGACATGAAACTCCATGACCATTTCGGCATACAGATCGTCAAGGCTGCTATGACGCGCAAGACACTGCGCCACGTTCTTCGCGGAAAGCCTATCTTCGTCCAGGACCAGAATTTTCTCGGCGGAGCCGGCGATCTCATCCGGCCGATCGGCTGTTCCGACATGCTTGCGGTGTTGAAGGCTGGCAGTACGAAAATCGAGCGCCTGCGCGAGCGAGGCCTTCAGCAATTTCCTGCTCCAGGGTTTTGCGATGAAACGAAAAATATGTGTTTCGTTGATCATGCGTACCAAGGCGCTCATATCGGTTTGCCCGGAGAGCACGAGACGGGCGCAATCGGGCTGCAGCGTCTGCAGTGCCTTTAGAAACGCGATGCCATCCATCTCCGGCATACGATAATCCGCCAGCACCGCATGAAACTCATGGGTCCTGGCGTACTCCAGTGCCTCGAGGGGGTTGGTAAAAGTCTCTACCTGGTAATTGCGCCCGTCCTGACCATGGCCAGAAATTTCACGCCGTACGGCTTGGACAATGCCGCTTTCGTCATCGACGACCAGGATTCGCGCGATGTCGGGCAAATTTGTCGCTCTGTCAGCAAAACTCAAGACCACCTCCGCTCTGGCAAAAGACTGAATGCAAGGTCATACAGCAACCCTTACCTTGCGCCCGGATACCAATCTGTCATCGCCGAAAACGCACGGCAGGTCAAAGACATAGAAAGAAAGCTATAACGCTGCTGTTAAAATTTCAAAATTCTTCCCACCATCCTCATCATGCCTCAAAAAGTCTTCATCCGCACCTTCGGCTGCCAGATGAACGAGTACGACTCGGACAAGATGATCGACCTGCTGGGCAAGGAAGGCGTGACGAAGACCGAGAACGTCGAGGAGGCCGACATCATCCTCTTCAACACCTGCTCGGTGCGCGAGAAGGCCCAGGAGAAGGTGTTCCACGACCTCGGCCGCGTGCGCAGGCTCAAGGAGGCGAAGCCGGGTCTGATCATCGGCGTGGGCGGCTGCGTGGC
>CAYNCH010000186.1:0-4355 GCA_964395815.1 uncultured Methyloversatilis sp. | reverse complement strand
AACCCCGGTTCACACCGTGAAAGGGTGTTGTCCTAGGCCTCTAGACGATAGGGACATCGTCTTGTTGGAGGTGGGCACAAACATCAATTTAACTTGATCTTGCGCCTAACTCGCTGAATCAACATATGAATTTTAATATTCACGTGCGATGAGAGATGCGCATTGTACATGCGAAATGGCACATTGACAACACCCCGAGCAAACAATGTTGTGAGTTTTTGAGTTGTCCGGATGTGTAGCACGCGATCTGTCCGGTCGTCATAGTCACCTGAAGGAGGTGGCAGATGAGGCGGACGGAGGTGTTACAGGAGATCCGGAAGATGAGATTTGAAGAAGCGTATGAAGGATGGAACGCAGGGCGGCTGACGCAGGCGGAAGCGGCAGCGATATTGGGCATGTGCGAGCGAAGTTTCAGGCGCTACCAGGCGCGCTTTGAAGCCGACGGGCTGGAGGGTCTGATCGACCGGCGACTGGAACAGATGTCGAACCGGCGAGCGCCGGTCGATGAAGTCGTTGCACTGACTGATCGGTACCGCACTCGGCACCGTGGCTGGAATGTACGGCACTTTCACGACTGGTACCGGCGGGATGGCGGCAAACGCAGCTACAGCTGGGTGAAGAAGCACCTGCAGGCTGCTGGTCTGGTCGAGAAAAGCAAGCAGAAAGGAACGCACCGCAAGAAGCGGGAGCGTATGCCGTTGCCGGGGATGATGATCCACCAGGACGGCAGCCGGCACGAATGGGTGACGGGTCAGATGTGGGACCTGATCGTCACCATGGACGATGCCACCAACGAACACTACGACATGCGTTTCGTTGAAGAGGAAGGGACGGCCAGCAGCTTTCTTGGCCTCCGGGAAGTCGTTCGTACTCAGGGGCTGCCCTGCACGTTCTACAGCGACCGGGGCAGCCATTACTGGACGACCCCGGAAGCCGGCGGCAAGGTCGACAAGGAGAATCCGACCCAGTTAGGTCGGGCGCTACGGCAACTGGGCATCGAGATGATCCCGGCCTATTCGCCGGAGGCGCGGGGGCGGTCGGAACGGGCGTTTGCTACCCATCAGGACCGACTGACCAAGGAACTGGCGCTGGCGGCGATTACGCAGCATCGAGAAGGCACCCGGTCAGTTCGCGGTGGATACCCGGATCGCCGTCCTCGTGCCCGGGCAGGAAGCACGCGGCCGCGCCGATCTGTTCATCGAGGCCGATGCGGCGCGCTACGCCTACAGCCTGCCCTTGTTCATTGCCCTGCTGGCAGCGGCACGCAGCCGGGATTTCCTGTGGAAGGCGCTGACCGGATATGTCCTGCTGCTGTTTCCCCAGGCCTTCAGCCTGTGTTTCGACGTGCTCAGGCAGATCATCGTCGCCGGGGGACATCCAAGAATCCTCGAGGTCGCGCAATGGCAGTTGGAGGCGATTGCCCTGGGGTATCAGGTCGGCGCCTTGCTGTTGCCGACCGTTGCCCCCGCCGTGCTCTGGCTGTACTTCGAGCGCTCGTTTTTCGCTGCCGTGATTGTCGATGGGATGTTGCGCCGGTCGGTGAAGGCGTGATCGTCCGGGCCGTGGCAACGCGTCCTGCCGCCGCACGAAAAGTCGGCGCCGGCGGGACGGCGCCGGCATGAGGGATGGGTATGATGGCGGCCGACGGATGACCGATAGATGAAGGGTGAATCGCCATGCGAATGGACCAGCAGGAAGAAAGCAGCAACATCGAAGACCGGCGCGGCATGCGCGTGCCGGGCGGACGGGCCGGCGGCGTGGGCATCGGCACGATCGTGCTGGCGCTGGTGGCCAGCTACTTTTTCGGCATCGATCCCGGCACGGTGATCGGGGTGGCCACGCAGCTGCAGGGCGAGCCGGCGCCGCAGAGCGTGCCGGTCGGCCGGCCGCCGGCCGACGACGCGGTGGCCAGTTTCGTCGCCAAGGTGCTCGGCTCCACCGAGCAGGTGTGGCAGCAGCAATTCACCGCCGCCGGCAAGCAGTATCAGGAGCCGCGCCTGGTGCTGTTCAGCAGCGCCACGCGCTCGGCCTGCGGCATGGGCCAGGCGGCGATGGGGCCGTTCTACTGCCCGACCGACAACAAGGTGTATCTCGATCTCGATTTCTTCAAGGAACTGAAAGACCGTTTCGGCGCGCCGGGCGACTTTGCCCAGGCTTACGTAATCGCCCACGAAGTCGGCCACCACGTGCAGAACCTGCTGGGCATCTCCGCGAGAGTGCAGCAGGCGCAGCAGGCCGCCGGCAGCCAGGCCGAGGCGAACGCGCTGCTGGTGCGGCTGGAACTGCAGGCCGACTGCCTGGCCGGCGTCTGGGCGGCGCGCGCCGATGCCCAGCGGCCGATCCTCGAGCCCGGCGATGTCGAGGAAGCGCTGACGGCGGCTACGGCCATCGGCGACGACAGGCTGCAGATGCAGGCGCGCGGCCACGTGGTGCCGGATGCCTTCACGCACGGCAGCTCGGCGCAGCGCGTGCGCTGGTTCAAGCGCGGCCTCGAGAGCGGCGAATTCAACCAGTGCAACACCTTCCAGGCCGCCCAGCTGTGAAGGCGGGGGAGGGGAGGGGCTGACGACTACCGCCCCCGCCTTCACAGCTGGGCGCCCAGCCGGGCGAAGCCGGCGCGCATGGCGCCACGGGCGAGGCGGAACAGTTTGGGCAGCAGCCAGATCAGCAGCAGCAGGAACAGCGCCAGCCCGGCCAGCAGCAGCAACGGGTGCGTCAGCGCCAGCGCCAGGATGCCGAAGGCCATGCCGTCCTCGGTCAGCGAGGCCAGCCAGTTGCTGACCGGTTCGGGCGAGAGGTTGATGGCGGCGCGGCTGCCGGCCTTGGCGACATGCGTGCTGCCGGCGATCGCCCCGCCCAGCAAGGCCGACGCGATCATCAGCCCCTGACTGCCGTCGGCGACGGCCAGGGCCCCCAGCAGGGCCGCGCCCGGCGCGCGGACAAAGGTATTGAGGGCATCCCAGGCGCTATCGACATAGGGGATCTTGTCGGCGAAGAATTCGAGCAGGAACAGCAGGCCCGACACCGTCAGCACGGCCGGATGGGCGAGCGCATCGAGGTTGCCGGGCAGGTCGACGATGGCGAAATGGCTCGCCAGCCCGAGGAAGAACACCACCGCGTAGATGCGCAGCCCCGACGCCCAGGCCAGGCCCGCCACCAGTGCCAGCGGTTCGAGCAGTTCGGATGTCATAACGGGTCGGCTCCACGGAAAGGATCGGTTGCATACCGTAGCACGTTATCCGGGCATCCTTGCCTCTGTCCGGTCCTGCGCACGGATACGCGCCGGCAGATGGTCGCCCGCCGTGACGACACGATTCCTTCCGGCCTGCTTGGCGGCATACAGGGCCTGGTCGGCACTCGCCAGCATTTGACCGGCTTCGTTCATTGCCGGCGCGCGTACGCCGACGCCGACGCTCAGGGTGGCGTGCAGCACGTCGTTTGGCAGAACGAATTCCTGCTCCCTGATGGCGGCTGCGATCCGCTCACCCAGCAGCGTGGCTTCGGCTTGCGCTGTCTGCGGGCAGATCACGCAGAATTCCTCGCCCCCATAGCGAAACACGAAGTCCGTACGCCGGCAGCAGCGCTCCACCACGGTGGCCATCTGGCGCAACACCGCATCGCCGATGTCATGGCCGTGCTGGTCATTGACGCGTTTGAAATGGTCGATATCGAGCATCAGGCAGGCGATGGGCAGCTGGTTGCTGCTGGCGATTTCCCATTCCTGGTTGAGTCGGTCCAGGCCATAGCGACGGTTGGGCAGTTGCGTGAGCGGGTCGGTGAGGGCTTCGTGGAGCAGGCGCCGGTTGGCGCGCGCCCATTCGTCGCTGGAGCGCGTCATCAGTGCCCGGTCGGTGCGGATTTCATCCTGCAATGCCAGGAGCCGGCGGACCGTGGCGAGGCGCACCGCGAGGGCCGCCGCGGTGAAGCTGTAGGGCAGGTAGTCGGCCACGCCTTCGTCCAGCAGGCGCATGGCCTCGCTCTCGCGTGCGTCGGGAATCAGCACAATGACATACACCCCTTCGCCGGCCAGCCGGCGCAAGTGCAGCAGTTGCTGTCCGGCCGGTGGGCGTTCGTTGCCGGCGTCGAGCAGCATCACGGTTCTGCCGGTTTCAAAGAGGAGTTCCTCGCCGCTGTCCGTTTACTGCCAGCAGCGCGCGTGCAATTTCATGGCGGCGAGCATCCCGGCAAGCTGCTGGCGGCGCTCATCGTCCTCGATGGCCAGGACGACGTCCAGCGCCGTGCTCTGCCGTTGCTCGATGTCGCCCGGCATGTCTTGCGGCTGCAACGACAGCAGCGCCGTGCCCTGCGTGCGGCGCTGCGGTTCTTCAGGTGCAGCAGCCTGTCGATGCGGGTCG
>CAYNCH010000185.1:0-4403 GCA_964395815.1 uncultured Methyloversatilis sp. | reverse complement strand
CGCGCGCGAGGCCACCATCGGCAAAGGCGGACTGCTGACAGCGCGTGAATTGTCGACCACCTTTTCCGCCCTGCGTGCCAACGACCTGATCTGGCAATATGTCGTCGGCAATTATCTGAAGGGCAACAAGCCGGTCCCGTTCGACCTGCTCTACTGGAATGGCGACTCGACCAACCTGCCCGGCCCCTTCGCGGCCTGGTACCTGCGCCACCTTTATCTCGAAAACAGCCTGCGAATTCCGGGCAAACTCTCGATGTGCGGCGTGAAGTGCGACCTGCGCAAGGTGGATATGCCCGCCTTCCTCCTCGCCACGCGCGAAGACCACATCGTGCCCTGGCAATCATCCTATCTCGGCCGCGGCCATCTCGGCGGGGAAACCACCTTCGTCCTCGGCGCATCCGGTCATATTGCCGGCGTCGTGAACCCGGCCGCCAAGAACAAGCGCAGCCATTGGGTGAGCGACAACACGACGAAAGATTCCGATGAGTGGCTGGCCGGCGCGACCGAGGAAAAAGGCAGCTGGTGGCCGCGCTGGGCTGAATGGCTCAAACGGTTCGCCGACGGCGAAGTCAAGGCGCGCGGCAAACTGGGCAGCAAGCAGCATCCGGCCACCGAGCCCGCGCCTGGCCGCTATGTCAAGGAAAAAGCTTAACAACACCAACCAGAAGGGAAAGGAAGAACCATGACTCAACGCGTAGCTTTCGTCACCGGTGCCATGGGGGGTCTTGGCACCGCCATCTGTCAGGCCTTCGCCAAGGACGGCCACAAGGTCGTCGCCGCCTACCACCCGCAGTTCGACAACAAGGATGAGTGGCTGAAGGAAATGGCCGCCGCTGGCTTCAAGGACTTCGTCTGCGTCGCGGGCGACGTCTCGTCGCTGGAAGACTGCCAGAAGATGGTCGCAGAGGCCGAGGCCGCCGCCGGCCCGATCGACATCCTGGTGAACAACGCCGGCATCACCCGCGACCGCATGTTCGCCAAGATGGAGAAGGACCAGTGGGATGCCGTCATCTCCACCAACCTGACATCGCTGTTCAACATGACCAAGCAGTGCTCCGCCAAGATGGCCGAGCGCGGCTGGGGCCGCATCATCAACATCTCGTCGGTGAACGGCGTCAAGGGCCAGGCCGGCCAGGCCAACTACTCGGCTGCCAAGGCCGGCGTGATCGGCTTCACCAAGGCGCTGGCGCAGGAACTTGCGACCAAGGGCGTCACCGTGAACGCCATCGCCCCCGGCTACGTCGCCACCAAGATGGTGATGGCGATCCGCGAGGACGTGCTGAAGAGCATCATCGACACCATCCCGATGAAGCGTCTCGCCAAGCCGGAAGAGATGGGCGCCCTGTGCTCCTACCTCGCCTCCGACCTGGCCGGCTATATGACCGGCGCCACCATGAATATTAACGGCGGCCTGTACCTGCAGTAAGCAGCAGCGAGCATCACCCGTCCGCGCCGCCCGCCGGCGCGGACCCGCAAGACAAGGGGAAAACACAATGGCCGAACCGGCTCGCCTCATCAAGAAATATCCGAACCGCCGTCTCTACGATACGCGCACCAGTACCTACATCACGCTATCCGACGTCAAGGAACTCGTCCTCAAGCACGAAGAATTCCGTGTCGTGGATGCCAAGACCGGCGATGACCTGACACGCAGCATCCTGCTGCAGATCATCCTGGAAGAAGAGGCCGGCGGCGCGCCGATGTTCACCTCCGATCTGCTGGCACAGATGATCCGCTTCTACGGCAATGCCATGCAGGGCATGATGGGCCAGTATCTCGAGAACAACATTACCGCTTTCGCCGACATGCAGAAAAAACTGCAGGAACAGGCCAAGCATCTCTACGGCGACAACGCCGCGATGAGCAAGGACATGTGGGCCCAGTTCCTGAACTTTCAGGGCCCGGCCATGCAAAGCATGATGGGCACCTACGTCGAGCAGAGTCAGAAGATGTTCCAGCAGATGCAGGACAACATCCAGGAGCAGACGCGCAAGATGTTCAGCGGCTTCCAGTTCCCGGTGCCGCCCGTCGGCCACGAATCGGCCGAGAAAAAGAAGTAAGTGGCGCGCAAGAAGCGCACTCCGCGAGTCGGCTTCGTTTCGCTCGGTTGCCCGAAGGCCGCCAGCGACGCGGAACAGATCCTGACCCGGCTGCGTGCCGAAGGCTACGAAATCACCGGCAGCTATGACGGGGCCGATCTTGTGGTCGTCAATACCTGCGGCTTCATCGATGCCGCTGTCGAGGAGTCGCTCGACGCCATCGGCGAGGCACTCAGTGAAAATGGCAAGGTCATCGTCACCGGCTGCCTCGGCGCCAAGGGCTCGATCGTGCAGGACACGCACCCGAGCGTGCTCGCCGTCACCGGCCCGCACGCGTTGCAGGAGGTGATGGATGCGGTGCATGCCCACCTGCCGCCGCAGCACGATCCCTTTGTCGATCTCGTACCGCCGCAGGGCATCCGCCTCACGCCCGACCATTACGCCTACCTGAAGATTTCCGAAGGCTGCAACCATCGCTGCAGCTTCTGCATCATCCCGTCTCTGCGTGGCGACCTCGTTTCACGTCCGATCGGAGAGGTGCTCAAGGAAGCCGAAACGCTGGCCGATGCCGGGGTTCGCGAACTCATCATCATTTCGCAGGACACCAGCGCCTACGGCGTTGATGTGAAGTACCGCACCGGCTTCGTCGCCGGACGGCCGGTCAAGACCAGACTCTACGAACTGTGCAAGGAACTGGGCGAACTCGGTATGTGGATCCGCCTGCACTACGTATATCCCTATCCCGGGGTTGATGACCTGCTGCCGCTGATGGCCGAAGGGAAAATCCTTCCCTACCTCGACGTCCCGTTCCAGCACGCCAGCCCGCGCATCCTCAGGGCGATGAAGCGGCCGGGCGATGTCGACAGGATCCTCGACCGCATCGCCGCCTGGCGCCGTGCAGTCCCTGACCTGACCATCCGCAGCACCTTCATCACCGGTTTCCCTGGCGAAGCGGAAAGCGAGTTCAACGAACTACTCGACTTCCTGGATGCCGCACAGCTCGATCGTGTCGGGGCTTTCGCCTACTCGCCGGTCGAGGGTGCCGCTGCCAACGCCCTACCCGGTGCGCTGCCAGAGGAAGTACGCGAAGAACGCAAGATGCGTCTGTTGCGCCATCAGGAGGATATTTCGACACAGCGCCTCGAAGCGCGAATCGGCCGCACGCTCACCGTGCTGATCGACGATATCGATGAGGAAGGTGCAATAGGCCGCAGCGAAGGCGATGCTCCGGACATCGATGGCCTTGTCTACATCACGGATGGCCATGACCTTGGCATCGGCGAGTTCGCCGAGGTAGCCATCACCGATTGTGACGTACACGATCTGTATGCTGAACTGAACACCGGGCAGAATAACGCCGTCTCATGAGCGCCGACTTTTTGCAGCAGCTGCGTGACCTCGTCGGTGCACCGCATGTGCTAAACGAGGCCAGCGACACTGCTCCCTATGCCAGCGACTGGCGGGGCCGCTATTCAGGCATTCCGCTTTGCGTCGTCCGTCCCGGCAACACGGAAGAAGTCGCTGCCGTGGTGCGCGCCTGCGCCGCGGCAGGAGTCGCCATCGTGCCGCAAGGAGGTAACACGGGTCTGTGCGGTGGAGCGACACCGACCCGGGGTGAAGTGGTCATCAGCCTGACACGGCTGAACTGCATTCGCGCCATCGATACTGACAACAATACGCTCGTGGCCGAGGCCGGTTGCACGCTGGCCTCCGTACAGGCGGCAGCTACCGAAGCCGGCCGCCTCTTCCCGCTCTCGCTCGCGGCCGAAGGCACCGCCACGATCGGCGGCAACCTCTCCACCAATGCCGGTGGCGTGCAGGTACTGCGCTACGGCAACGCGCGCGAGCTATGCCTTGGTCTCGAAGTCGTGTTACCGGATGGCCGCGTCTGGAACGGCCTGCGCGCCCTGCGCAAGGACAATACCGGTTACGACATGAAGCACCTCTTCATTGGTGCGGAAGGCACGCTCGGCCTGATCACCGCCGCCGTCCTCAAGCTCTTTTCCCGACCCCGTGCCCTCGCCACCGCCTGGGCTTCAGTACCGACACCCGCCGCTGCCGTCGCACTTCTCACCCGACTGCGCGAAAAAATCGGTGGCCGCGTGACGGCATTCGAGCTGATTGGCCGCCCCGCCCTAGATCTCGTTCTCAAGCACATTCCCGACTCCCGGGATCCACTTCCCGCCGCTGCGGCATGGCAAGTGCTGATCGAACTTTCCGACACGATGGAATCCGATCTCGACACCCCGCTCGAGGAGGTGCTCGCTGCCGCCATGACCGCAGGCGAGGTCTGCGATGCCGCACTGTCTCGCAACGAAACACAGACCCAAGCATTCTGGTCGCTGCGTGAAAACATCTCCGAAG
>CAYNCH010000184.1:0-4403 GCA_964395815.1 uncultured Methyloversatilis sp. | reverse complement strand
CATCGCGAAGGCGAGCAGCTTCACGTTGCGCGTGTTGATGCCGGCCGCCTTCGCCGCCACCTCATCCTCGCGGATCGCCACCCAGGCGCGGCCGATGCGCGATTTCTGCAGGCGCAGGTTCACGACGATCACGCCAAGCAGCAACAGCAGCAGCACGTAGTAGTACTTGGCCGGGCCGGTGAAATCGATGCCGAGGACCGTGTCGGTGGCACGGAAGTCGAGGCCGCCGACTGAGAAGCCGTCGATGCGCGTGATGCCCTTCGGCCCGTTGGTGATGTTGAAGGGCGAGGACAGGTTGTTCATGAAGATGCGCACGATCTCGCCGAAGCCGAGCGTGACGATGGCGAGGTAGTCGCCGCGCAACCGCAAAGTCGGCGCGCCCAGGACGGCACCGGCGATGCAGGCGCACAGCGCGCCGATCGGCAGGATGACCCAGAACGGCAGATGCAGCCCGAAATGCGGCGAGGCGAGCAGCGCCCAGACGTAGGCACCCACGGCGTAGAAGGCGATGTAGCCGAGGTCGAGCAGCCCGGCCATGCCGACGACGATGTTGAGGCCGAGCGACAGAAAGACGAACAGGATGGCCAGGTTGGCGATGCGCACCCACGCCGTGCCGACCTGCGTCAGCGCCAGCGGCAGCGCCAGCAGGGCCAGCGCGACAAGGATGAAGCCGACGGTCTTGCGGTTCATGCTCTCTCGGAGACCCGCTCGCCGAGCAGGCCGGAGGGCCGAAATACCAGCACGAGGATCAGCACGAGGAAGGCGAACACGTCCTGGTAGTTGCTGCCGAACAGCACGACGTGGCCGTCGGCCATGCAGCGTTCCGCGAGCAGGTCGCGCGCGACCGGCCACTGGCACAGGTCGGTGAATTCGCCGATGTAGCCGGCGCCAAGCGCCTCGACCAAGCCGAGCAGGATGCCGCCGAGCATCGCGCCGGCGAGATTGCCGATGCCGCCCAGCACCGCCGCCGAGAAGGCCTTGAGGCCGAGGATGAAACCCATCGTGTAGTGGGCGATGCCATAGTAGGTGCCCACCATCACCCCCGCCACCGCACCGAGCGCGGCGGCGATGACGAAGGTGACGGCGATGACGCGGTTGGCATCGACGCCCATCAGCGCGGCGACGCGCACGTCCTCGGCGGTGGCGCGGATGGCGATGCCGAACTTGGTGCGATAGACGAACCAGGTCAGCCCGGCCATCATCGCGACCGACAGCAGGATGATGGCGATCTGCACGCTGCTGATCGCCGCTCCGCCGATGGCATGGCTGGTGTTCTCCATGATCTGTGGGAAGGCGCGCGGATCGCGGCCCCAGATCAGCAGCGCGAGATGCTGCAGGACGATCGACATACCGATCGCCGTGATCAGCGGTGCGAGGCGCGGCGCATGGCGCAGTGGCCGGTAGGCGACGCGTTCGAGCAGATAGCCGATCGCCATGCAGACGGGGATCGCCGCCAGCACGCCGCCCAGCACGATGACGACCGGCGGCAGCGGCAGGCCCATGCCGACCACGGCCATGATGACGCTGAAGGCGACCATCGCGCCGATCATCACCACTTCGCCGTGGGCGAAGTTGATCAACTGGATAACGCCATAGACCATCGTGTAGCCGAGCGCGACGATGGCATACACGCTGCCCGTGGTCAGGCCGTTGATGATCTGCTGGAGGAAAATATCCATGGGGAGAGAAGCATAAAACAACGACGCCCGGAATCTTCCCGGGCGTCGTTGTGGTTTACCGCAATGCCGCTTACTTCTGGACCGGTGCGGAGAGGGCCGCGTACTCGTCGAGCGTCAGCGACTTGCCGCTCTTGATGATGGCCAGCGGCGTGATCTTCGCTTCTTTCATGGTGAAGATCGTCATCTCGGCATCCTTGCGGTCGCCCTTTTCGTCGAACCGGATGTTGCCCGAGGCGCCGGTAAAGTCGATCGCCTTGAGTGCCGGCAGGTACTTGGCCGGATCAGCCGAATCAGCCTTCTGGATCGCGGCGATCAGCAGCTTGGCTGCATCGTAGGTGAAGGGGGCATAGAGAATCGGATCAATGCCGAACTTCGCCTTGTAGGCATCGGTGAAGCTCTTGCCCGCCGCCTGCACGGGAATACCGGCTTGCGAGCAGATCATGCCCTCGGCCGCCGCGCCGGCCAGTTCCGCCATCTTGTCGGTACAGCCGCCGTCGCCGAAGCTGAACACGGCTTCGAGCTTGAGCTCGCGCGCCTGTTTCAGCAGCGGGCCGCCGGTGGCGTCCATGCCGCCATAGAAGACGGCATCGGGCTTCTTGCCCTTGATCTTGGTGAGGATAGCTTTCCAGTCGGCGGTCTTGTCGGTGCCCTTCTCGCGCGGCAGCACCGTCACGCCGGCCGCCTTGAGCGTCTTCTCGACTTCGTTGGCCAGGCCCTCGCCGTAGGCGGTGGCATCATCGATCACCGCGACGGTCTTGAGCTGGTAGGTCGCGACGAGATAGTTGGCGACGGCCGGACCCTGCTGGTCGTCGCGGCCGACGACGCGGAACACGCCGGCGAAGCCCTGCTCGGTCAGCGCCGGGTTGGTCGAGGAACCCGAAACCATCGGAATGCCGGCCTGGTTGTAGATCGCCGAGGCGGGAATCGATACGCCCGAATTGAGGTGGCCGACCACGCCGACGACCTTCGCATCGACGAGTTTCTGCGCCACCGTGTTGCCGACTTTCGGATCGCCCTGGTCATCCTCGCCGATAACCTCGAAGGTGACCGGCGCACCGCCGATCTTGATGCCGGCCGCATTCGCTTCCTCGACCGCGAGGCGTGCGCCATTCTCGTTGTCCTTGCCGAGGTGGGCGATGCCGCCGGTCAGCGGACCGACGTGGCCGATCTTGACGACGACAGGCGCCGGTGCGGCGGGTGCCGCAGGTGCGGCTGTCTTTTGCGCAGCGGGCTCTTCCTGCTTGCCACAGCCGATGACGAGCATGGCGGTGGCGACAGACAAGGACAGGACTTTGGCAGTTGTTTTCATTGTGGTCTCCGGGGGGGCAAAAATAAAAAACCCGGCCATGGCCGGGTTTGTCGAACTTGTGCGCTTACTTGGCGCCGGCGAGAACCCACTTGACCAGCTTCTCGATGTCGGCGTCCTTGACGGCGGCGTTCGGCGGCATCGGGATCTGGCCCCAGTTGCCCTTGCCACCCTTCTTGACCTTCTCGGACAGCATCTTCACGGCATCGGCGTTGCCGGCGTACTTCTTGGCGACGTCCTGGTAGGACGGGCCGACCATCTTCTTGTCGACCTGATGGCAGGACATGCAGTTGCTCTTCTTGGCGAGCGCCATGTCGGCCATGGCGGGGGCGGAGACCATCACGCCGGCGGCGATCAGGGCGGTAGCGATAATTTTCATGTCGGTTTCCTCTATTGATTGACGGGGCGGTTCAAATTTCGAGCCGGAAGTCTAGCGGAATTCAGTTTTCTTGCAAAACCCTGACGAGTTCCTCATAACTATCAGTCGGCGCCAGGCAACTAACGCCGCGGCAGACCCACGCGTTGACATGCACGACTTCCGGCCTGGCCAGCGCAGCCGGCAACTCCCTGATTTCGTTTGGCAGACCGATGACGAGCGCTTTACGCAGCGGCGCCAGACGCGCCTGCCAATCGCTGACCTCTGCCGCCGGACCGCGCAGGATGACGATTGCCGGGGGAATCAGTTCGGCCTCGAGTGCCGCGACCAGTGTGGCGCAGCCACCGGCGTGGTGGCGCATCTGCGGCATGAAGCAGTCGAGCGTGCGGCGCGCGGCATCGAGGTAGCGCACTTCGCCAAGCAGGTGGCCGAGCCGCAGCAAGGCCAGCGCCGCAACACCATTGCCGGAGGGCATGGCATTGTCGTGCGCGGATTTCGGCCGCTGGATCAGTCGTTCGTGGTCGTGGGCAGTGAAGAAAAAGCCACCGCGCTCCCGATCCTCGAAATGTTCCAGCAAGGCATCGGCCAGCTGGCGGGCGAAAGCAAGATCCTCGGCGCGATAACCGGCCTGCAACAGTTCGACGAGCGCACCGAGCAGGAAGGCATGATCGTCGAGATAGGCCGGCAGATGGGCGCGGCCGGCACGGGAAGTCGCCAGCAGGCGCCCTGCACGCCAGTGCCGTTCGTGCAGGAAGTCCAGCGCCCACTGTGCCGCCGCCAGCCAGTCGGTGCGGCGAAGCATGCGCGCCGCATGGGCGAGCCCCTCGATCATCAGGGCATTCCAGCTGGTCAGGATCTTGTCGTCGCAACCGGGACGGATGCGCTGTTGGCGCGCAGTGAAGAGTTTGGCGCGTGCGGAGGCGAGCAGTGCCGTGTCCCCCTCCGCCAACGGGGCGGCCACCTTCAGGTGCCAGTGCCGGCCCTCGAAATTCGGCGGCTGGTCGAGCCCCCAGTGCCGTCCCGCCAGCGCCGACTCTTGCGG
>CAYNCH010000183.1:0-4411 GCA_964395815.1 uncultured Methyloversatilis sp. | reverse complement strand
GCCAGCGCGCCGGCGACCTGCTGGCGCGCATCGGTTCGGAAACCGACCGCATCAACGTTTTCCTTTCGCTGCATCTGCTCGATTTCGCGACCGATGTACTGATGATCGCGATGACGGCCGTGATCCTGTTCTCGATCAACCCCTGGCTGGCGCTGGCAACCTTGCTGCCACTGCCGATCATCGCCTGGCTGATTCATATGGTGCGCGACCGGTTGCGCACCGGTTTCGAGCAGATCGACCGGGTCTGGGCCGAAGTGACCAGCGTGCTGGCCGATACCATTCCCGGCATCCGTGTCGTCAAGGCCTTCGCCCAGGAAACGCGCGAAGCGCAGCGCTTTCGCGACGCCAACCGCCACAACCTGGAGGTCAATGACCGCCTGATCCGGGTATGGTCACTGTTCGCGCCGACCGTCGGACTGCTCACCGAGGTCGGCGTCCTGGTCGTCTGGATGTTCGGCATCTGGCTGATTTCAAAGGATTCGATCACGGTCGGCGTGCTGACTGCCTTCCTCGCCTACATCACCCGCTTCTACGTGCGTCTCGACTCGATGAGCCGCATCGTCTCGGTGACCCAGAAAGCGGCGGCCGGTGCCAAGCGCATCTTCGATATCCTCGACCACGTGTCGAGCGTGCCCGATCCAGCGCAGCCCGTCAGCCTGCCCACACCCAAAGGGGGCATCGCGATCCGCGATGTGCATTTCCGTCACGGCAACCGCGCCATCCTGCGCGGCATCGACCTCGATATCCGGCCGGGCGAAATGATCGGCCTGGTCGGTCACAGCGGCTCGGGCAAGAGCACGCTGGTCAATCTGATCTGCCGTTTCTACGACGTGACCGGTGGGTCGATCCGTGTCGAGGGGGTCGATCTGCGCAGCATCGCGGTCGCCGACTGGCGCAAGCACATCGGCCTCGTGCTGCAGGAGCCCTTCCTGTTCTTCGGTACCATCGCCGAGAACATCGCCTACGGCAAGCCGGACGCCACGCGCGCCGAGATCGTCGCTGCCGCGCGTGCTGCCCACGCCCACGAATTCATCCTGCGCCAGCCCTTCGGCTATGACTCGCTGGTCGGCGAACGCGGCCAGTCGCTGTCCGGCGGCGAGCGCCAGCGCATCTCCATTGCGCGCGCTCTATTGATCGATCCGAAGATCCTCATCCTCGACGAGGCCACCTCGGCGGTCGATACCGAGACCGAATTCGAGATCCAGCGCGCCCTCAACAACCTGATACGGGGCCGGACGACCATCGCCATCGCGCATCGCCTGTCTACGCTGCGACGCGCCGATCGGCTCATCGTCATGGACCGCGGACGAATCGTCGAGATCGGCAACCACGACGACCTGATGGCGCGCAAGGGACACTACTGGCGTCTTTACATGGCGCAAAGCAGGCAGCTCGATGCGCCGCCGCCGCTGGGAGAAGAACTTCCGGAGGGCACGCCATGAGCGGCGCGTTCACCCTGAGTCGCAATCCCTACGGCCGCCTGGTATTTGTCGGCTCTGACGGGACGGCACAAGAAGGCGTCGTGCCGGTACGCGCCTTCGCCCTTACCGCACCGGACGAGGGCATCGCCCTGCTGTCGGCCGAGGGCCACGAACTGCTGTGGATCGAACGGCTTGCCGACCTGCCGCTCGCCCAGCGCACGCTGATCGAAGCCGAACTGGCGCAGCGCGAATTCATGCCGGTCATCATGCGGATCCTGTCCGTCGATAGCTACGCGATGCCGAGCACCTGGCTGGTCGAGACCGACCACGGTACGACCCGGCTGGTTTTGAAGAGCGAAGACGACATTCGCCGTCTGAAGGGGCCCGGCGCCTTGCTGATCGCGGATGCCAGCGGCATCCACTACCTGATCCGCGACCGCCGGATGCTCGATGCCCCCAGCCAGAAGATTCTCAAGCGCTTCCTCTGAGCACGCATTCACCCGCCCGGCATGGGGGAGCGCGGCTATACTCCATGATATCCCTGTATTATCAATATCCTGCGTGAATACCCGGCATGCCCGATACTGAGGTTCTTCAGACACCCATCCGTGTCCTTCACATCGAGGACAATGCGCTGTACCGCGAACTGGTACGCGAAACGCTGACGGGATCGGACATTCCCTTCGACCTGGCGGCTGTCGGCGAACAGCTCGGCCTTGAGCATGAACTGAGCACGCGCGAATGGGACTGCGTCCTGTCGGACATGCATATCGGTACTTATACGGGGATCGACGTACTGGAGTTCGTGCGGGATCGCCATCCGCACCTGCCGGTCGTGATTCTCACCGGAACCGGTACCGAGGAACTGGCTGTCCAGGCGATGAAGCTCGGCGCGGCCGACTACATCCTCAAGACCTCGCAGCATATCGCCCGCTTGCCGCTCGCCCTGCAGGCTACCGTCAAGGCCGCCCGGGATGCGGCTTTGGCGCGGCGCGCGCAGGTCGATCTGCAACTGGCCGCCACCGTTTTCCACGCCAGCGGCGAGGGCATCATCATCACCGATGCCGCACGTCGCATCGTGCTGGTCAATCCCTTCTTCGAACGAATTACCGGCTATGCCGCCAGCGAGGTAATCGGGCGGGATCCGCGCCTGCTTCGCTCTGATGCCCATGACGCCGCCTATTTCGCGGCGATGTGGGAGGCGATCGGCAAGAACGGGTTCTGGCAGGGCGAACTCAACAGCCGGCGCAAGGACGGCACTACCTTCGCTTCGATGATGACCATCTCCGTGGTTCGCAATCCGGCCGGAGAACTTACCCACTATGTCGGTCTTTTTTCCGATCTGACTGCCCGCAAGGAGCTTGATGAACGACTGCGCCGGCTCACCTGGTACGACGCGCTGACCGGCCTGCCCAACCGGACCCTGCTCAACGATCGCCTTGACCAGGCCCTCGGCAACGCCCGCCGCTATGGCCGCTCGGTTGCCGTGCTGGTGACTGACCTGGCCCGTTTCCGTACCATCAACGATACGCTTGGCCATGAGGCGGGCAATGCCATCCTGATCGAAATCGCACATCGTCTCAACACCCTGGGCCGCCCCGGCGACACCATGGCACGCATCGGTGCCGATGAGTTCGCTGTCGTGCTGGCAAACCTCGACAAGGATGCCGATGTGATCGCACTGGCCAATCAGTTGATCGAAACCATCACGGTGCCGATCGAGGTTGCCGGCCAGCGGCTGTCGGTATCGGTGAACATCGGCATCGGCCTGTATCCCAAGGATGGCGAACGTCCCGAAGATCTCATGAAGGCCGCCGACATTGCGCTCGAACGGGCGCGGGGTGCCGGGCTCGACACCTTCCGTTTCTTCACGACGGAAATGGATCTCGATGCCGAACGGCGCCTGCGACTCGAATCCGATCTGCACGGCGCGATCGAGCGCGGGGAACTCGAGTTGCACTACCAGCCGCAAGTGAATCTGGTCAATGGCCGCATTTGCGGTTGTGAGGCCCTGTTGCGCTGGCAGCATCCGGAATTCGGGCCGATCTCGCCGGCCGAATTCATTCCCCTGGCCGAAGAAGTCCGCCTGATCCAGCGCCTCGGCAGTTGGGTGCTCGAAACCGCCTGCCGACAAAAAAAGGCCTGGCGCGATGCCGGATTGCATACACAACTCATCTCGGTCAATATTTCCGCGCGCCAGTTTCATCAGGCAGGTTTTGTCGAATCGGTCGCCAACGCTCTCGCCGTCAGCGGTCTGCCCGCCAGCGCGCTGGAGCTCGAACTGACCGAACGGGCTTTCATCGCTGACAACGGTGCAGCCGCCCACACCCTTGCACGGCTCAAGTCGCTCGGCGTACAGCTTGCGCTCGATGATTTCGGCACCGGCTATTCCTCGATTTCCCATTTATCCGGCTTCCCGTTCGACAAGCTCAAGATCGACCGCAGTTTTGTACATGGCATCACCGAAAACCCGGTCAACGCAGCGATCGCCACCGCCACCATCGCGATGGGGCGCGGACTCGACCTCGTCGTGCTCGCCGAAGGCGTGGAAACCGAATCGCAGATGCAGTTCCTGCGCACCAAGGGCTGCGAGGCAATGCAGGGCTGGCTGTTCAGCAAGGCGCTGCCGGCCGGGCAGTTCACCGATCTGCTGCGGGCGGGTACGGTCCTGAAAGTCGGCGCTGGCGAGACGGTGCCCGATACCCTGCTGATCGTCGATGACGAGGCCGGGATTCTCAACTCGCTCAAGCGCCTGCTACGGCGCGACGGCTACACCATCCTGACGGCCGAAAGCCCGGCACTCGCTTTCGACCTGCTGGCCCGCAATACCGTGCAGGTGATCGTGTCCGACCAGCGCATGCCCGAAATGAGCGGCACCGAATTCCTCTCACGCGTCAAACAGCTGTATCCCGAAACCATCCGCATCGTGCTGTCCGGCTATACCGACCTGCAGAGCGTGACCGACGCCATCAATCGCGGTGCGATCTACC
>CAYNCH010000182.1:0-4433 GCA_964395815.1 uncultured Methyloversatilis sp. | reverse complement strand
ATACCGCTGCCTGAACCGAACGAACCAACATGGAAATCTCACGCATCCGGGCCCTGAGGGGGCCCAATCTGTGGTCCCGTCATACGGCCATCCAGGCGCTGGTCTCCTGCGATGAAAATGAACGGGCGCTCAGCCAAATGCCGGGCTTCGAGGCGCGCATCCGGGCGCGCTTTCCGCTCATCGGCGCCATGCGTCCGGTGGTCTACGAGGGACATGAAGACGAAATCGCCATCGCCCATGCGCTGCAATACGCCACCTTGAATCTGCAGGCACAGGCCGGCTGCCCGGTATCGTTCAGCCGTACCGCACCGACCACCGAGCCGGGCCTGTACCAGGTCGTCGTCGAATACACCGAAGAAGCCGTCGGCCGCCGTGCCCTGGCCCTGGCCGAGCAACTGGTACTCGCCGCGCGCGACGACCAGCCCTTCGATCTCGATGCTGCCATCGCCGAACTGCGCGAACTGGACGAGGATGAGCGCCTGGGTCCTTCGACCGGCTCGATCGTCAATGCGGCCGTGGTGCGCGACATTCCGTATCGCCGGCTGACCCGCGGCAGCCTCGTGCAATTCGGCTGGGGCAGCAAGCAGCGCCGCATCCAGGCCGCGGAAATCGACACAACCTCGGCGATCGCCGAGTCGATCGCGCAGGACAAGGATCTGACCAAGACCTTGCTGCGCGCTGCCGGCGTTCCTGTTCCCGTCGGCTGCGTCATCGACGGCGATTGCGGGGACGGATGGCAGGCTGCACAGGAAATCGGCCTCCCGGTCGTCACCAAGCCCTTCGACGGCAATCAGGGCAAGGGGGTGACGGTAGGCATCGTCAGCCGCGACCACTTCGACGTCGCCTTCGCGGCGGCCAAGGAATACAGCCGCAGCGTCATCGTCGAGAAGTTCATCACCGGCCACGATTACCGGGTGCTGGTCGTTGGTGACAAACTGGTCGCCGCGGCACGGCGCGAACCGCCCAACGTGCTGGGCGACGGCGAACATACGGTGCGCGAACTGGTCGATATCGTGAATAGCGACCCGCGCCGCGGTACCGGGCATGCGACCTCGCTGACGAAGATTCGCTTCGACGAGATTGCCCATGCCCGCCTCGCCGTGCAGGGCTACACGGCCGACACCGTGCTGCCCAAGGGGGCACGGGCCGTGCTGCGCAACAACGCCAATCTATCCACCGGCGGCACGGCAACCGATGTCACCGACGACGTGCATCCGGAAGTTGCCGCACGTGTTGTGGCCGCCGCGCAGATGGTCGGCATCGACATCGCAGGCGTCGACGTGGTGTGCGAAAACATCGGCCGGCCGCTTGAGGAGCAGGGCGGCGGCATGGTCGAAGTGAATGCGGCGCCCGGTCTGCGCATGCACCTCGACCCGTCTTACGGCAAGGGCCGCGATGTCGGCAAGGTCGTCATCGACACGATGTTTCCGCCGGGTGAGACCGGTCGCATTCCGGTCGTCGCCGTCGCCGGCACCAACGGCAAGACCACCACGGTGCGACTGATCGCCCATCTGATCGGCCAGACCGGCAAGCGGCTGGGCATGACGACGACCGATGGCGTCTATGTGCGGGGCCGACGCATCGATACCGGCGACTGCAGCGGTCCGAAAAGTGCCAAGAACATCCTCTTGCATCCCGACGTCGATGCCGCCGTGTTCGAGACTGCACGCGGCGGCGTGCTGCGCGAAGGTCTTGGTTTCGATCGCTGCGATGTCGCGGTCGTCACCAACATCGGCGTGGGCGACCATCTCGGACTCAACTTCATCACCACGACCGAAGAACTCGCCGTGGTCAAGCGCGTCATCGTGCAGAACGTGGGGGCGCAGGGTACGGCGGTGCTGAACGCGGCCGACCCGAATGTCGTCAAGATGGCCACTGCCTGTCCGGGGCAGGTATGTCTTTTCGCCCTGGATCCGCAACTGCCCGCCATGCTGACCCATCGCGCCCAGGGCCGGCGCACGATTTATCGCGACGGCAACGCGCTGGTCTGTGCCGAGGGAGCTCAGGCCGAGCATCTGGAGTTGAGTGGAATTCCGTTGACGCGCAATGGCAGCATCGGCTTCCAGGTCGAAAATGCCATGGCCTCCATCGGTGCCGCCTGGGCACTCGGCATCGACTGGAACACGATACGCATCGGCTTGTCCTCCTTCGTCAGCGATGCGGAAACGGCGCCCGGCCGCTTCAACATTTTCGATTATCGCGGTGCGACGCTGGTGGCAGACTACGGCCATAACCCCGATGCGATTCTGGCATTGGTGCAGGCCGTGGAGGCTCTGCCGGCAAACCAGCGCTGGGTGGTGATCAGCGGTGCCGGCGACCGGCGCGACGAGGACATCCGGCGCCAGACCGAGATTCTTGGCGAAGCGTTCGACGGCGTGGTGCTCTATCAGGATGCCTGCCAGCGCGGCCGCGCGGACGGCGAGGTGCTGGCGCTGCTGCGACAGGGTCTGGCCCATGCCACACGCACACAACGAATCGAGGAGATCCGCGGCGAATTCCTCGCGATCGATACCGCACTGGCAAAACTGCAGCCGGGCGACCTGTGCCTGATCCTCGTGGATCAGGTCGAGAAAGCACTGGCGCACATCCGCCAACGCATCGCCGCCGGCTAAGAAAAGTCGGCGCCGGCAGGACGGCTGCCGATCTGCTACTCCGGCTTCAGTTCCCCGCCCAGCGCGACCAGCAGGTCGGCAAAGAGCTGCGCCAGTTCGCCGGCCATCAGCGCGAAGTCGGCATCGAACTGCTCGTCGCCGCCTTCGGCCAACTGTTCGGCCTGTTCCTTCAGCACGTCGAGGAAGGCCAGTCGCTTGAGGTGCAGCTTGTCGGTCAGCACGAAGGAGATCCGGTCGTTCCAGGTCATGCCGAGCTTGGTGACCAGCTTGCCGGCCGCGATGTGGGCGGCGATTTCCGGTCCGCCGATGTCGTGATGAACATAACGGATGGCCGACTGCGACTCGCTGGCGGCACGCAGTTCGAGGTCGCTGTCGAGGGTAAAGCCGGCGGGGGCATCGGCCTCGCCAAGCCAGGCGGTCATCGCCGACATGGGTGAAAGCTGTGTCTGCAGCGGACGGGGAGCGATGTCGTCCACCGTCGCGAGCAGGGTTTCCATGAACTCGTCGGCACGGGCATCCGAGCCGGCATCGACGACCAGCCAGCCATTCACCGGGTCGAGCCAGGCCCAGGTCGTGCGCCGCTGCGAAAACGCTTTCGGCATCAGTTCCTCGGTGACGCGCTCGACGAGGTCACGCATCTCCTTGCGGCCGACCTTGCGGCCCTGTTCACTTTCGATGACGGCAGCCCGCTCCTGCGCCGTCTGGCGGATTACGGAAGACGGCAGAAGCTTCTGTTCGACACCGAGCGCCAGCAGCCACTGGCGGTCGACGGCGTGGACGAATGCCCCTTCTTGACGCGGAAACACCCAGCCCCGGCTCGCCATCTCAAAGCTGCCGCAGCGAGCGAGGGGACGCCTCCCCAGCATGGCGTCGAATTCGGCAAGATCGACCTTGAGACCGCGTTGCAGCCGGTAGAGACGCAGATTCCTGAACCACATACAAAAACCCCCGAAATGTGCCGCGATTTGATATCTTATTGGGCTGTGCTGCTATGCAGCATGAAAGGATTACATTCTAATTAAGAAAGGGAGCTGGACATGGCAAGCCAGAAATTCGTCTACGCCTTCGAGGAAGGCGACGGCAAGAACAAGATGCTGCTGGGCGGTAAAGGGGCGAACCTTTGCGAGATGACCCAGATTGGCCTCAATGTGCCGCCGGGTTTCACCATCACCACGGAAGCCTGTCTCGCTTATCTTGAGCATGACGAGCTCCCGAAGGGTGCCTGGGACGAGATCCTCAAGTACATGAAGGATCTCGAGAAGAAGACCGGCAAGCAGTTTGGCGGCAGCGAGAACCCGCTGCTGGTCTCGGTTCGTTCCGGTTCCTCGATGTCGATGCCGGGCATGATGGACACCATCCTCAACCTCGGCCTCAACAAGACCTCCCTGCAGGCCCTGATCAAGCTCACCAGCAACCCGCGCTTCGGTTACGACGCCTATCGCCGCTTCATCCAGCTGTTCGCCAAGATCGCGCTGGGCCTCGAAGACAAGCCCTTCGACGACGCCATGGCGGCGATGAAGCGCAAGGTCGGCGCCGCGCAGGACATCGACCTGAATGCCGAGCACCTTTCCGAACTGGCCGACCAGTTCCTCAAGCTCGTCGAAGTACATACCGGCAAAGCCTTCCCGGAGGATCCCTACAAACAGCTCGAAGTCGCCATCGGTGCCGTGTTCCGTTCCTGGAACGGCAAGCGCGCGATCGACTACCGCCGCCAGTTCAAGATCACCAAAGAGATGGCCAATGGCACCGCCTGCAACATCTGCACGATGGTGTTCGGCAACATGGGCAACGACTCCGGCACCGGCGTCGGCTTCACGCGCA
>CAYNCH010000181.1:0-4457 GCA_964395815.1 uncultured Methyloversatilis sp. | reverse complement strand
CACGGTCGGCATGGCTGGCCGAGGGCGCGAACTTGTGCGGGTCGAGGACGATGAGGTCGAAGGTTTCGTCCGTGCTCTTCAATTTGCGCAGTTTGTCGAAGTCGTTCGCGCAGCACCATTCGGCGTGCGCCGCAGCAAGTTGCGGATTGAGCGCGAGGTTGGCGGCCGCGCGGTCGAGCGCCGGTTGCGAGCTGTCGATGGACAGCACGCGGGTTGCCCCGCCCGCCAGTGCCTGCAATGAAAATCCGCCGGTGTAGCAGAAACAGTTGAGCACGCGCTTGCCGCGCGACAGTTCGGCCAACAAACGGCGGTTGTCGCGCTGATCGAGATAGAAACCGGTCTTGTGGCCGGCGACGATATCGACGGCCATCCGGACGCCGTGTTCCTCGATGACGATATCGCCGGCGGGTGCCTCGCCATGCAGCCAGCCGGTGACCGGCGCCAGCCCTTCGAGGCCACGCACCTCGGAATCGGAACGTTCGTAGATGCGCGCGCAGCCGGTGGCCTTTTGCAGGCCATCGACGATCGCACCGCGCCATTTGTCGGCGCCGGTGCTGGTGAGTTGCACCACCACCGTATCAGCGTATTGGTCGGCAATCACGCCGGGCAGGCCGTCGGATTCGGCATGGATCAGCCGCAATCCCTGCTGGCCGGCGAGTTCCGGCAGGGCCGTGCGGCGGGCGACGGCGGCCGCGACGCGGCGCTTGAAGAAGGCGTGGTCGACAGTCGCTTCAATATCGAACGTCCAGACGCGCGCGCGGATCTTCGACTGCGGAGAATACGCCGCCTTCGCCAGCGGCTTGCCGTGAGCGTCGCACACGGTGACGGTGTCGCCGGGCCGCGCATGGCCGGCGAGCCGGGCGACGGCGGTATCAAAAATCCACGGGTGGCGGCGAAACAGCGAGCGTTCCTTGCCGGGGTGCAGGATCAGTTCAGTCATGGTCTTTCCGGGGCACAATCGCCGCCCTGGCGCGGGGATGCGCCGCATCATAAACCTTGGCGAGATGCTGAAAATCGAGGTGCGTATAGATCTGCGTCGTCGCGATGCTCGCATGACCAAGCATCTCCTGCACGGCGCGCAGGTCACCGGAGGACTGCAGGACATGGCTGGCGAAGGAGTGGCGCAGCATGTGCGGATGGACATGCTGCCCGAGACCGCTCTGGCGTGCCCGCCGGGCGAGCCGCAACTCGACGCTGCGCGGCGTCAGGCGGGTGCCGCGCCGGCTGACGAAGAGCGCCAGCTCACCGATCGCCGCCAGTTCGGCCCGCCGCGCCATCCAGGCCGTCAATGCCGCCACTGCATGCGCACCCACGGGCACGATACGTGTCTTGCCACGTTTGCCGGTCACGGTGACTTCGCCAGCGGCGATTTCGGGGCCGGCCGCGACGTTCAGCGCAACCAGTTCCGTCAGGCGCAGGCCGGAGGAATAAAACAACTCGAAGATGGTACGGTCACGCAGCGCCAGGACGTCGTCGGCATCGTTCGCGTCGTTCACATTGGCCGCATCGAGCAACGCATTCGCCTGATCGATGGCCAGCGCCTTGGGCAGTACGCGCGGTCGCTTCGGGGCCTTGAGTCCGACGCAGGGGTCGACGTCCAGCCGGCCGTGCCGCGTCAGCCAGCGGTAGTAGGCCCGCCAGGCCGATAGCGTGCGCGCCACCGAACGGGGCGCCAGGCCCAGGCCGTGCAGCCGCATCGCCTGCCGACGCAGCTCATGCGCGTGCAACTCGGCAAGCGGCCGCATTCCGGCTCCGGCCGCGAGCAGCGCGAGATCGTGCCGGTAGGCGGTCAGGGTGTGCGGACTGACACGGCGCTGGTGGGCGAGCGCGGCAAGAAACTCGGCAACCGAGGGGTCGGACTCTGCAACCGAAGGGTCGGCGGCCGCCTCCGCCGCAGCGGTCATGGCCGGTTCAGTCCAAAGTGCGGGCGAGTGCGGCGGCGGCGACTTCGCCGATGCGCTCCAGGTAGAGCGTACCCATTTCGGGATAGAAACGCTGCGGTTCTTCGCTGCCGAGCGCCAGCAGACCAAACGGCTCGTCTGCACGCCGCAGCGCAACCAGCGCGAGCGAACGCACATGGGCGCCGCGCTCGCCGAACCAGCCGAGCACGTCGGGGCCGCTGCCGGCACCGCAGTAGGGCCGCTTGAGGGTGGCGGCAAACTCGTGGGCCTCGACGCTCATCGGCGTGAATTCAAGTGCAGTCGGGTCGCTCCGCTCGTTGTCGGCACCCCACAGGCGCACGGCGACATGCGGCACGGCGAAATCGCCACCGAGATGCGCGTAGAGGACGCGCAGGACCGCGCCGCTGTCGGTGGCACCGGCCAGCGCGGCGACCAGCCGGTGGGTCTTGGCGAGCAGGGCATCGTTTTCCTCGCCGAAGCGGATCAGTTCGGCCAGCTTGGTTTCGAGGCGCCGCACCTGGTCGCGCAGCGTGCCCATCTGCCGTTCGGTGATCGACACCGCCCGGCCGCCATGCGGGTCGGGAATGGTGATCTGCGCCAGTGCATCGGCATACTGGTTGAAGAAATCCGGATGGTCCTTCAGGAACTGGGCGACATCCTTGGCGGCAAGATTCATGACATCTCCTTGGGCAATTCGAGTTCGCCGGTGAATACGGTGACCGCCGGTCCGGTCATGAGGACGGGCTGGCCGACGCCGCCCCAGGCGATCGCGAGATCGCCGCCGCGGGTGGTCACGCGCACGGGGGAATCGAGCAGGCCGCGGCCGATGCCGGCGACCACGGCGGCGCAGGCACCCGTGCCGCAGGCCAGCGTCTCGCCGGCACCGCGCTCATAGACGCGCAGGCGGATGGCATGCCGATCGACGACCTCCATGAAGCCGGCATTGACGCGCTTCGGAAAGCGCGGATGGCCCTCGATCCATGGGCCGTCACGGCCGACCGGCGCGGAATCGACGTTGTCGACGACCTGCACGGCGTGCGGGTTGCCCATCGAGACGGCGGTGATCACGGCGCTGCGGCCATCGAATTCGAGCGTCTGGTGCAGATCGTCCGACTCGGCGAGAAAGGGTATATCGGCCGGCGCGAAACGCGGCACGCCCATGTCGACCGTGACATTGCCATCGGCTTCGAGGCGTGGCGCGATGATGCCCGCCATCGTCTCGACGCGGATCTCGCCCTTGTCGGTCAGCCCCTGCTCGTGGACGAAACGCACGAAGCAGCGCGCGCCGTTCCCGCACTGCTCGACCTCGCCGCCATCGGCGTTGAAGATGCGATAGCGGAAGTCGGCATCCTCCGCTTGCGGCCGTTCGACGACGAGGATCTGGTCGCAGCCGATACCGAAATGGCGATCGGCCAGCCAGCGCGCCTGCGCGGCGTTCGGCACGAAATTCTGGCGCACGGCGTCGAGCACGACGAAGTCGTTGCCCAGCCCGTGCATCTTGGCGAAGCGGATTTTCATAGGCGGAAAATGTTACGCCGTCCCGCCGGCACCGACTTTTTCAAATGAGGGCGAATAAGGGCTCAATACAGTTTTTGTTCGCCCGACGGCCGCGTCTTGAAGCGCTTGTGCAGCCAGAAGTATTGCTCGGGCATCTGCAGGATCTCGGACTCGATGAAGGCATTCATGCGCCGCGTGTCGTCCTCGATGCTCGCGCCGGGAAAACGCTCCCAGGGGATGCCGATTTCGACCACGTAAGCGTGTGCCGTCATGCGCGTGATCGCCGGCACGATCACCGCACCGGTCATGCGCGCCAGGCGCGACAGGCCGGTGATCGTCGCCGCCGGCACGCCGAAGAAGGGCACGAAGATGGTGTCGCGCCGGCCATAGTCGAGATCGGGGAGGTAGTAAAAGAATTTCCCCGCTTTCATGGACTTGATGGCGGGGCGGATGCCTTCCTGCCGCGAGAACATTTCCGCATCGCCGAAACGCGTCCGGCCACGATACAGGAGCCTGTTGAAGACGGGATTTTTCTGGTTGGCGTAAATACACACCAGCGGCAGTTCGAGCGTCAGGCGCGTCAGCCCCATGTCGAGACCGACGAAATGGGGCGCCAGCAGGATGGTCGGCCGGCCGCGCAGCGCGTCGAGCCGCTCCATTCCCGAGATGTGCACGATGCGCCGGATGCGGTCGGCGGAGCCCCACCACAACAGGCCGCGTTCGACGAAAGCGCGGCCGAAAGCCTCGAAATGCCGTCGCGCCAGCGCCGACTTTTCGCGCTCCGGCAGATCCGGAAAGCACAGGCCGAGATTCGTCAGGGCGATGTGGCGACGCGCGTGGCCGAAGCGGAACAGCACCCTGCCGAACAGCCGGCCACAGACCCCAAGCGCCGGCAGGGGCAGCCAGTGCAGCAGCCACATGAAGAAAACGGCCACACGGGTCATCACGGCCCGGCCGCCCCTTTCGGGATCTTGTAGCGGTGATAGCCCCAAAGATATTGCTCGGGACAGCGCAGGATCAGCTTCTCGATTTCACGATTGAGCCCCGCGGGTGTTGTGA
>CAYNCH010000180.1:0-4463 GCA_964395815.1 uncultured Methyloversatilis sp. | reverse complement strand
TCGGTGCGCCGCCTGCTCAAGGTGCAGATCGAGGACGCCATCGCCGCTGACCAAATCTTCACGACCCTGATGGGCGACATCGTCGAACCGCGCCGCAAATTCATCGAAGATAACGCGCTCTACGCGAAAAACATCGACGTTTGACAGCGCATTGTTGCCGTATTTTCATCGATGGCGCTGTTCCAGTCGCTCACCAATATCACGGATATCGCACACGTCATCCAGTTGGCGGTAGCACCGGTTTTCCTGCTGACGGGGGTCGGAGCCATCCTGTCCGTACTGGTCAATCGGTTGAGTCGTGTCGTCGATCGCTTTCGCTCACTGGAACTGATCCAGCCACAGGTGCAGGGTGATACCTTGCAGTCGGTGCAGAAGGAGATGGACATCCTCTCGCAACGCGCCAAGATGGTCCACTGGGCCATCGGTCTTTGTACGAGTTCCGCGCTATTGGTCTGCGTGGTCATAGCGACGCTGTTCGTCGGTTCTATTGCCGGCATCCAGATGCCGATCATCATTGCCAGCTTGTTCGTGTTGGCCATGCTGTCCCTCGTTGCCGGGCTGCTGTTCTTCTTGCGGGAAATTGCGCTCGCCAAGGGCAGTATTCACGTTCTGCCGCGTTAATGGCCGCCCTGCGGCAGGCATCAATTTGGAACAGCGCTATTGATGACTACTTTCTGCTCCGGCCGAATCATACTGGCGCCCATGGAGGGTCTGGCCGATGACCTGATGCGCGATGTCCTGACCCGGGCCAGCCATTACGACTGGTGTGTGACCGAATTCGTGCGCGTCAGCGCGACCGTCATGCCACCTTCGGCATTCACGCGCATCAGCCCCGAGCTCAAGACCGGCGCGCGCACGCGAGCCGGCACCCCTGTCCGTATCCAGCTGCTGGGCTCGGACCCCGGACGGCTGGCGGCCAGCGCGGCGCAGGCGGCGTCTCTCCAGCCTGCCGGCATCGATCTCAACTTCGGTTGCCCGATCCCCTTGATCAACCGCAACCGCGGTGGTGCGGCCTTGCTGGATGAACCGGAGCTGCTCGCAAGGATCACGGCCGCGGTCCGCGCCGTCGTTCCGGAACAGATTCCCGTCACGGCCAAGATGCGGCTGGGTATTCGCGACACCCGCCGGGCGACAGAATGCGCGCTGGCCCTGCAGGCTGGCGGGGCCGCGGAGCTGGTCGTCCATGCCCGGACGCGGGACGACGGCTATCGTCCCCCGGGGCGCTGGGAATGCCTTGCCCAGCTTCGCACGGCCCTGCGCATTCCGCTGATCGCCAACGGCGAGGTATGGACGGTTCGCGACTACCACGCCATGCGTGCGATCAGTGGCTGCGAAGATGTCATGCTGGGTCGTGGCGCGGTCGCCGATCCACTCCTGGCCAGCAAGATCCGTGGGCAGTGCGATGACGATCCGCAGGACAACTGGTGCGCAGTGCATGCGCTGCTGCTCGACTACTGGGAACAGGTGCAACGCAAGGTGCTGCCGCGTCAGGCACCCGGGCGGCTCAAGCAATGGCTGATGCTGATGCGCCGCCGCTACCCGCAAGCCGAGAAACTGTTCATGGACGTGCGTACGACACGGCATGGCGACGAAGTGACGCCGATCCTGACGGCGGCAAAATAGTGGCAACAGGTTGGTGAAGTCTGCCTCAGGATGCTGTTCCGGCAATGGAAGGGCCGATGGCCGCCATCGCGGCAATCGGTAGCCACAGGGTAACGGTCGTGCCTTCGCCCGGGGTGCAGGTGACCGAGAGCGAACCGCCAAGTTGCTCGATGGTTTCCCTGACGATGGCCATGCCCAGGCCGGTTCCCGGTACCTTTCCGGAGTGGTCGGCACGGAAAAATCGCTCGCCGACGCGAGCCGCCTGCTCGGGGGTGAGGCCGATGCCGTGATCAGTCACCGCCACGCCGACAAACCATTCGTCGGATACGAGCCGCTCGAGACCATCGATTTCGATACTTGCGCCGACGGGGGAGTATTTCCGGGCGTTGCCGATGATGTTGACCAAGGCCTGCCGCAACTTGCCGATATCCGCCAGGGCTGCCGGCAGCGAGTCGGGAATGCGGATCGTCACCGGCCAGTGGGCCGGTTCCAGACCCATCGAGGCGACGACTTCCTCGACCAGCGGCAGGAGCGCAACGGGTTCGATCCGGTAGTCCTTCCCCTGGCGCGCCTCGATGCGGGCGAGATCGAGCAGTTCATTGACGATATCGACGAGCCATGCCGTCTGTTTGTGAATGGTGCCCAGCACTTCGCGCCGTGTTTCCGCATCGAAATCGCGGTGGATCAACATTTCGGAGTAGCCGTAGATGCTGGTCATCGGTGTGCGCAACTCGTGGGCCGCATGGGCGAGGAACTCGCTCTTCATCTGATTCACCTCGGCCTCATGGGTGATGTCGCGCACATACAGGATTTGCGAGACATTGGGTGCCAGGGCGAGACGCAGCTGACATTCGACGACGGTCTTTCCGGCATTGTCGAATTCGAGCCGGATGCGCGGCAGGCTTGCGGATTCCACATGGTGGCCATGGGTCTGTGCATCGACTTCCGTCATGCGGCGCATGGCTTCGATACCGATGAACGGAGTCTTGAGCGAGCAGTCCCGTGCCAGATAGACGGAGAACAGGTATTCGTCGAGACCGATGATCTCGTTGGCCAGATAGCCGGTCATGCGCAGGAAGGCCGGGTTGACGTAACGCACGTAGTGCTCGGCGTCGAAGGCCACGAACCCATCCGGACTGAGGGCAAAGATGGCATCGAGTTGAACAGCATGATTCTTGTGTTCGGCCGCCTGTCGTACGCTCTGGCCGAGCAGGACGAGAATCCACGCGGTCAGAAATGAAACGATCGATCCTGCCATGGCCGTCAGTATCGGGGGAATCTGTCCGGTTGCGAAACTCAGGTCGGCACGTGGCAGAACGCGGATTTCCCACACGCGTCCGCCGAAGTCGATCCTGAGCTTCTCGATTGCCGCATACGCGTGCGGCTCGGTCGCCATATCCTGTCGCGGCGAGGTATGGATCAATTGGGTCACCTGCTGATGGGTGATGTCGCGTACCTCGAAATCGAACAGCGTGCCGCCGAGTCCGGCGAACATGCGATCGATATCGATGACGAACGCGCTCCAGCCCAGCAAGGTCGACAATGTTGTCTTCTGTTCGACGGGTTTGAAAATGGGCAGCAGCAGAAGCAGGTCCTGACCGTCGTTACCCGTAATACTGCTGACGGCGTTATAGGCGAGCGTGATATCGCTGCGCTGTACGGCCAGCAGGGCGGCCGAACGCAGGATGGGCAGATGGGCAATGTCGAAACCGCTGATCTGCGATTTCAGGACCGGCGGGTAGGCATGTTCGACCCGCATGACGGTGGCCCCGTCTGCTGCCTCGGCCGGCGCGTGGCGGATGAACGCCATGCCGGTCACTCCCGGAAACTCATTCGGCAGGTCGCGCGACAAGGCATAGGTCTCGTATTCGCCGACGCCCAGTTCCGGATTGGCCAGCACGATGCCGCGCCCCCCGCGCAAGCCGTGGCCATAGCCGTCGATACGCAGTTGCAGCACATCGAGGAACGAGCGGGTTTCCCGGTAGAAGGCCGCTGCCGCCAATCGTTCATTCTGTGAAGCATGCCAGAGCGTCAGGGCGATCGTCGCGGCCAGGCCCACCAACAGCGCCGGTGCGGCAAACAGCCATGTCCAGCTACGGCCGGACATCACTTTTGAAACCCACCCCATGAATATCATATATTGTCAATATGGACGACGCATGCCCAGCAAAAATATTGCATTTATTTTCATATTAAACCATCGTGTGAGGGTGATGGCTATTTATTTTTTCAAGCGCGGCAGGAGTGGTCCATGCGGCCCCTCCATGAGTCAGGTCTGCGGAAAAGTCGGCGCTGGCGGGACGGCAATGAAAAAGGCGAACCCGCAGGTTCGCCTATTCGAGATACCGGATAAGGGAGCGGATTACTGGAAATTTGCGCCGGAGTTGTTCGTCATGTAGATGATCGCCCGCCGAAGCTCTTCATCCGTGGCATCGGCACCCCCCTTGGGCGGCATGGCGCCCTTGCCTGCAGTGACGGTCTTCATCAGGGCATCGAGGCCGGTCGCGATGCGTGGCGCCCAGGCGGATGCATCACCCATCTGCGGAGCCCCGGCGACGCCGGAGTCGTGGCAGGCACCGCAGACGCCCTTGTAGATCACCTCGCCCGACCGGTCGCCGGCCGGTACCGCGGCCTGGGCCGCGCCCAGCCGGATCTTGGCGACGGGCTGTATGCGGGCATTGACCGCCTCTTCGTCGAATGGCGGCGTGCTGCCCATGGCAAGGGCGATGACCGGCAAGGCGACCAAAGTGGCGAGGGCCAGCGTGCGCGGAAAAGACTTGCTCATGTGGGTGTCCTGTTCAGAATGACTGGCGCGCCCGAGACGATTCGAACGTCCGACCCCTGCCTTCGGAGGGCAGTAC